>JAPLFT010000083.1 GCA_026390535.1 Pseudomonadota bacterium | reverse complement strand
ACAAACAGGTTTGTAATGATTTGCTGTTTGGTGATCATGCATTCAACCAAAAAGTTTATCAGCTTCTGAGTTTCCCTGGGGATTCTCCATCGTTTCTTTATCTGTGCAAGTTGTGTGTTTGAGAGTTCCAGGAGATTTTCTACATGCTGTTCGTAATAATCTATTACCACACTATGGGAAAGCAAAAGGGCTATGATCCTTAAGGCGTCATTGTGCCTCTCCGGGATCTTTATAATGTCAAAATCCACCTGGACCTTATCACCTATTTTTATCGGGATATTATCGGATATTGCATAAAGATCCGCCTGGATCCCGTTCATGGCAGTGCTGAATTCTTTTGCAATCTTATTTATAATCTGACGCTGCTTGATCTTGGGACAATTAAAAAAAGCGATGGTTCCAAAATTGAATATATATATTCTGGATTCCGTGCTTGTGTGAAGTTCTATTTCTTCACTGGATTTTCTGATGATGGTTGATTCGAGTATGACGTCTATATTATTAAGATTTCTTATGGATATCTTTTCGGCAATCCTATATGCGGTGATAATCTGCTTTTTTGAAGTCATAGCCCTGGAATGATAATTTTGATTTACGCTTATTACAAGATTTAAGTATGTTTTTTAGAACGTATACTTTTTAGATACAGATATCTATTCGATAATGATTATTAAAAATAATTACACGTTTATCAATGTCTTTTATACTTGTAATGATGTCCCGGCTGTGCTATAGAAATGGCTCTATGGGAGATATTTAATGATATTCCTATTGTCCCTTTTGGCTGTTTTTCAATTAAACGCAGATAATCTTTCTACCAGGGCTTTTTACAGTAATCTCCTTTATGCTGAAAAATCACCTTATAACGGGCATATAAATTTTGAAGGTTTTATAGAAAACACAAAGAATCATATTGATGAAAAAGATAAAAAAGATTGTGAAATAAAAAAAGTTGAATACCTTCTGGGAAAAATTCACAATGTAATGCTTAAGACCTTTTATTCCTGTGCGGCAGATGCCCCCAGAGCAGAAACGTTTGGTGATGCCATAGATGGAAAACATACTCCGGATAGCCAGCACTATGCGTCTCTTATACACTCGGCACTTAGCCTAAAGGGAATAAAAACCGATTTTTTCAGAACACCTACCCACTACGGTATACACTATGAAGATCAGAAATCGGGAGAGGAACTTTACTGGTGTATAATAACTCCTCTTGCCATGAATGGTCCCGCAAGAAATAAAAAGGAATATGCAGCGATGTTCAACAAATATAAGAATCCTGAAGTCAATGGAACAAATAAAATAAAAGAAACGGATATCAAATTAATTTCAGACGATGAATTTGCAGAAATGAATATGTCATCCAAGAAACTGTAATATTCTACAGATTCCAGGTCAGATATAATCCAAAAGTCATATAATTACCGCTATAATTGATCCATCCAAAGTGCGGATCTGTTGACAAGACGACCGGATTTGTGGATGGGAAAAAAGAAAAATGATACATAAATTCTCCACCCAGATATATTGATTTCCTAAAAATGGGGAATTCCAGGCTCATACCGGCAAATAATCCCGGAGCAACTGACCTGTGAGCGGGGTTTGTTATACTGTAGTTTTTAAGTAAGGTAAGGATTTCCTGGTCTATCTGATCCCTTATGATGGATAGTTCCACACCGGCAAGAATAGCAGGGTTTATGTAAGCGATGGGTTTGGAAATATCATAAAAATTTATATAATATTTAAGACCCAATTCGATATTTGCAATGGTGGCAGACCCCGTTATGGGGTTGACAATCCCGGATGTAACAGGATTTACATTGGGAATGGAGACAGACATACTTCCCAAACTGAAACCAAAAATAAAGGCCACATCCCAGTCGATGAAATAACTAATGCGGAACCCGCCCATTGCACCGGATTTATAAATGTCCGCCATCGGACCTCTTATGTTGAGGAATTGTCCGTAAAGAGACAGATGCAGCATTCTTCCAAAAGCATAAAACCTGTCCAACGATTCTTCGTATTCCTCATCCTCCGATGTGTCTATTTCGGAAAACGGGTCATTATAATAAGTGGATGTCTCTCTTTTTTGCTCAACACCTGGCTGTGAAGCGGCAGGAGTATTGGTTGTTGTGTTCGCAGGTGCAGACTGACCAAACAGATTATTGCTTATAAGTGCGGAGAAAAATATAATTAAGAAGATTTTGTTCTTCATCTACTAAAAAGCTAACATAATAAGCGGTAGTCGGCAATCAAGTTTTGACAAAGGTTGAGTGCTGGCATAGTATTTCAATCAAAAAACAGGTGGGATAATTGATATGAAAACAAAAGTTGCCGGTAAAAAGTTAAAAGCTCCGGACAAGCTGTTAAAAGCCATGTTGGAGTTCGTAGATTATCTTAAAAATAATGTTAAATTGTACCTTATTCTTGCCAGCATCATAATTGTAGTAACTGCTGTGGTTGTTCTGGTTAACTATTTTACAAACAAAAAAGAAGAGAATGGACGGAAAACTCTTTATTCTATCAGTCAGCAACTCCAAACTTTGGATAAAGACAAGTCAGAAGCGGCAATACGACTTATTGAAGAAAACCTTTCCAAACTTGGTAATACCACGGCCAGGCTTGAGGCTCAATATATGCTTGCTGAAATTTATTACAATAACAAAAATTGGGATAAGGCTATAAATAATTACGAGGTGGTAACAAAAAAAGCAAAAGGTCTTATAAAGGAACTTGCTCTTTTAGGGTTTGCATATTCGGAGGAAAATAAAGGTGATATAAAAGAAGCCTTGAATAGCTTTATAAAAATGAAAGAACTTAATTCTTCTGTATATAAAGATGTCGCGATGATGGGGATTGCAAGATGTTATCAAAAACTTGGTGATAAGAACAATGCACTTGCTGCATATGAGTCAGTAATAATAGCCTATCCCGATAGTGATATGGCAAGGCTTGCTTCTGCAGCCAAGACGGATCTATAATTTTTTGGATGGTAAAATGAGTCGTAATTTTTTAATCTTATTTTTAATCGGTTTTATGATTGCCGGATGTTCACATCTTGGTCAAACAAAAAAAGAAAAACTTGAATTGGTCAATATATGGAATACTAATATTTTCCAAAAACAGCAATTTGGTTCAAAAAGACATGAATCTGCTGCTCCTCTTGTAATAAACAGTGATCTCTTCCAGGGTGGGAGTGACGGCAACCTGTACGTAATCAACAAATATAACGGCTCAATAAAGAGAGTTATAAAGGATAGTGGTGGTATAGAAGCCACACCTCTTTTTAGTCAGAGTGTACTGTATTTTGGAACCAATGAAGGCTATGTGAAGGCCTTTTCATATAGAACCGGCGATTATCTATGGTCGTATTATGTGGGCTTTACCGTAGAATCCAGTCCTTTTATTTATGACGGAAGGCTCTTTGTCCTTGCAAGTAACGATATCCTTTATGCATTCGACGCGGCAACTGGTAAAATCCTTTGGACCGTTAAAAAGGATTTTCCTGCCAGACGTCCGGTTATAAAAGGAGGCAGTTCTCCGGTTGTATATGACAATGTTGTTTATGTGGGTTTTTCCGACGGCTCATTTATTGGAGCCAATATGTTTGATGGAACTATAGTATTGGAGAAGAATCTTAATACCAAGGGTAAATTCAAGGATGTAAATGCAACTCCGTATGTAGATGAAAAATATATAGTCGTTCCTTCATACGACGGAAATCTATTCTGTATGGAACGAAAAACAGGAAATATTATCTGGAGTATACAGGACGGCAGCGCAAAATCCGTATCGGTTATTAGTGATGTTGTTTATTACTCGTCGGATGAAGGTTATGTCTATAATATTGATCTTACAAGCGGTAAGGTTAAATGGTCTACCAGGCTAAAGGATGGAGGAATACCCACAGCACCGGCAATATTCGGAGATTATATCGTTGTCGGTTCTTCAGAAAGGGGCATAGTCCTGTTTAAAAAGGACAATGGAAGGTTTGTTAAGGAATTTTATACAGGGACGGGGAGTTTTGCAGATCCTGTAGTTGAAGGAAACTATATTTATTTCTTCTCAAACTATGGCGTCCTTTATGCATTCTATAAAATTTAGTTATTATGCTGTTTAATCTATTATTACTTTTTACCCTTGCTGTCGGTAATTTATCCGCTGAAAGAGTTTATGTAAAAATAGGTTCTCCGGAATTCAAAAAACCAGTTATAGCCATTAATGGTAAATGTGTGAAAGAAGATAATATCTGTCCGCAAATTCAGGACGTGATGTCGATTTTGTCTTCGGATATGATTTTATCCAACGCGTTTATAGTATTACCCAAAGAGACGATGCCGACTGGAAAGGAAAAGGACAACCTGGCGGCCTGGAAAGTCAGTGGAGCAGAATATCTGATGTCCATGGACTTCTATAGATATGATCTGAAAATTAAACTGACATCTCTTTCTACAGATGAAGACATTATAAAACAAAGTGTATAGTTTTCTGATTCAAACATAGATACCGCCAAGAATATATCTGATATCGTATATACAAAACTTACCGGTGAACCGAGTATCTTCAAGACAAAAATAACGATGATCTGTGGAACGGATGGAGATAAAACCAAGAATCTTTTTTCTATGGATTATGATGGCAGACGCATTACTCAGAAACACTGCTTTCTGGCACCATAGGACAGAATAGCGGAGCCGCATGGTCTCCGGACGGGAAATCAATAGTATTTACGATGAGCAAAGAGGAGAATCCCAATATCTATATTATCAGCATAGAGGATAAACAACCTACCCTTATTATAAACAATCATGGAATGGATGTTGAACCCTCGTTTTCTCCGGACGGTAAATATATAGCGTTCTCCTCTTCCAAGACCGGTAATCCCGAACTGTATAAATTTGAGATTGCAACGGGACAACAAACCAGACTTACATTTTCAAGATATTATAACTCATCACCTTCCTGGTCGCCGATGGGTGATATGATCGCATTTGCCGGATTGGATAATCCTTTTGGCACAAGAGCGTATTTTGATATATTCCTTATGACCCCAACAGGAACGAAGATAGAAAGATTGACCATAGACAGCGGGAATAACGAGGACCCTTCATGGTCTCCGGACGGGAGGCATCTTGTATATAGTTCAACAAGGCACAAAGGCTCAGATATATATATGATCCATAGCGACGGTACCGGAGAAAAACAATTAACTAAAGGGTTAAGGTGTTATTCACCTGATTGGTCTAGATAACACTAAAATACCTACCTTTGTTGGCTCTTAATCGGTCTCTTTATTTGATACCAATTCAGCATAGGCATCTTTATTCGGGTCGTATTTATATATCAAAAAAGTATCAATACCGTTCTTTTCCTTTCTGAGTATTGTCTCTTTATAGCCATCATTATCTATATCTACGACTTGGAACAGATATAGATTTGCTTTTTTTGTTTTAGTTATAGGGAATAACGGATATCTATTCACCTTGGTGCTTTCCTTTGTCTTATGCAGGTTGAAGGCGGCAACATAATGTACACCGGTAGGTAATCTTTTATCAGTCCATACGGCGGATACCGCTATCTCCTTATTACCTTCGGTATTCAGATCTGTCTTTAAAGAGGAATATTCAACCTCTGTCTTTGAAGGATCCTGTCCTATGACCTGATAGTATATGGTATCTACACTACCCGAAATAAGATCGTCGTCTGCCTTTTCAGATGAGGTATCCAGCCTATTATAAAAATCCATGGCTTTTTCATCATAGTCAAAGACCGCTACCACATATCCGTTATCAGGAAAATCCGAAAGTTTTTTGATAATCGTCATCACAGAATATACTATCGGTTTTTCCTTTGTTTCTACGGCTACCGGTTTAGAATAATCATAACTTTCAACCGAGGCGATGGCTACTGGACGGGAGTCATAATAAATAAGAGCCGTTTGCCCAGCTCTGTCACATGTATTTTTTGCGATGGTTTCAGCAAGATTATTTTCATCTATTTGAGGATCCTCTACTGATTTGAAAAATCTGGAATTGATTCTGAATTTATCTACTGCTATATGGCCAAGAGAATAACTTGCGCATTCCGAATTTAACTTTTGAGCAACAGGCTGTGTTTGTGTAGTCCGTTTAATTGGGCTGAATATTTTATCAATAAACGGGAAAGCCTTATTAAGAAAATATGCGGAAGTTACTACCACATAAAGTATAAGAACGGTTATGATTATTTTTTTTACCATAATACCTCCGAACTAAAAGAATATAACAGTGTTCAATATAAATATAGGTATTAGTATAAGAATTGACCACAACATATAACCAAAAAAAGATGGCATTTTTATTCCAGCCTCTTCAGAGACGGATTTGATCATAAAGTTGGGCCCATTACCGATGTATGTCATTGCTCCCATAAAGACAGCCCCCATAGATATGGCAAAAAGAATGGATTCCGCAATATATGTCCCATCAAAAAAGCTTATTACAGGTGTAGCCGGGATATTTGTTAACATATTAGCGGTTACACTTTTACCAAGAGAAATAAAAGACAGATATGTAGGTGCATTATCCAGGAATGAGGACAATGAACCTGTAGCCCAAAAAAACTGATGAGGACTTTGAATGCCCATTTCAGCTCCTCTGGATTCCAGGATTTTTAGTGCAGGTATCATAGTAGCAAATATTGCAGCAAATAATATAGCGACTTCTTTTATCGGTGCCCAGGTAAACCCGTTCTCATTTCTATAGCGTTTAGGGGTCATTTTTAATGATAACCATGCCATAAATCCCATGATCCCTACCTGTATGAAGTTTTTCAATAGAGAATTCATATTTTCAGGAAGTCGGGAATATATTAAGACTGCCGTAATTACTCCACAGAGAAATATAATATTCCTTTTCCCGAAGATCTTTATTGATGGATTTTCTTTGCCGGTATTCCTGAATCGTTCATGTATCAATAATAGGTGATCCGTTATAAAGAATATTAAAAGCAGAAGTCCGTTTGTAAAAAGCCATACTGGAAATAATTTTAGTGTCCAAAAAAACGGAACACCTTTAAGGAACCCCAGGAACAATGGTGGATCGCCAAGAGGAGTCAGACTCCCTGCAATGTTCCCTACTATAAATATGAAAAAAACTATCAGGTGTGCCTTGTGTTTTCTCTTTTTGTTTAATCTGATCATGGGTCTTATCAGTAACATAGATGCCCCTGTGGTGCCTATAATATTTGCTACTACGGCTCCTATGATCAGGAGTATTGTATTTGTCAAAGAGGAGACCCTTAAGGTGTCTTTGAGTAAAATACCTCCACTGATAATATATAAAGAACCCAAAAGAGCGATAAAAGAAATATATTCAAGAGCAGTATGGTAAAGCCATGGCCAATTAAATACAGCGATAACAATAGTCACAGGGAGGCCGAGAAAAAGAGAAACCCATGGAAAATTACAATGCCACCACCTGGCATTAACAAGAGGAAGTATGGCAATGCTTAACAGCATCAGAATAAATGGGATTGTCGTGTATACAGATAAACCAGAAAGAGGCATATTATACATATCGTTTATTATTTCTGTTCCTTAACGACGATCTCTATCCTAACGTCTTGTTTGTCTGACTTGAATATGATCGGTTGAGGTTTGCTGATATCTATTTCCTTAAAAACTGCATTCTGTGTTAAAGGAGCCTCCTCAAACTCTTCGAGTATTCCACTTTTCTTTTCTTTATTTACGTAATCCTCAAAATAAAATTTATCTCCATTTATATCCATGTGGAATACATACTTATCAAACTTTCCTATGCCGTCCAAAATAGCATGCATATTCTCTCTATCCACCTGGGCGTATACGGTGAATTTTTCCATTTTATCTTTATTATATAGCTTAACACAAAGAGTCATATTGATTATTTTGGCATTCATTGTGTTCTCAAGTTTTACAAACTTGTGTGAACACGCCAGATTGAACATCATAATTAAGCAAAAAGCATATAAACTGATCTTTGAAAAAGATGTTCTATTATTTTTTGTTAATATCAATGCTAGCGGGTTTTCTCTCAGGTATTTCATTAAATTTCTCAAATAGGGTTTTTAATTCATTCTTTTTATCCTTGTATATACCTGAATTGAGTAAATCTGAATAGGTTTGTTTTATCTTGTCATTCATACCGGCTTGTTTGTATGCAGACATTAAATGCTCAATGATTTCCGGTTCAAATATTTGTTTATCATTTGCAAGTTTGAGAGCCCGTTCAAGCTGTATAATGGCGTTTTTATAATCTCCGGTGCTAAAATATGCCCATCCCATACTATCCATAACATAAATATCATCGGGAAGAATCATTAATGCCCTGCTTATTAACTCTTTCGCCTTGCCGAGATTTATTTTTTTATCAACATAACTGTATCCGATGTAATTCAACGCGTCGGGATTATCCGGATTAAGCTGAAGTATCTTTTCCATAATCTTCAATGCTTCATCTTTTTTATTATTCTTATCGTACATAGTTGCAAGGTAATATAAAAGCCGCTCATTTTCCGGAAATTCTATTACAGCATCTTCAAGCGTCTTAATGGCTTCAGGGGTATTGCCCATTTCATTTTGTATTACCGCCTTCTGTATTTTTAAATTACTTAATTCAGGATTTTCCGATCCGATTATATCTAAATACTCAAGTGCCTTTGAATAATATTTAAAAGCCTTTTCATGGTTTGTATTTTTTGACGCTATTTCAACACAGTTCAGGACAATTTTATCTTTTATTACTTTTAAAGGACTTAATTGAGTTAAAGCTTCAAGGTCTTTTATAAGCTGTTCCTTTGAATCTCTTTCTTCGTACATTGCAATAAGATCGACTATTGCCGTAATATAATTCGGATTTATTTCTAATGCT
>JAPLFT010000346.1 GCA_026390535.1 Pseudomonadota bacterium | reverse complement strand
TTCTTTTGCTTCAATTGCTTGATGTAAACCTTCAGAGAATCTTCTTCCAGGAAGCAATCGTCCCGTGAATTCATCGACTATTATGACCTTATCTTCCTGAATAACATAATCCACATCTCTTTTGAACAACGTATGTGCCCTAAGAGCCTGCGTTACATAATGCAGCCATTCAATATTATGAGGATCGTATAAATTGCCGACCTTTAATATATTTTCCACCTTGCGAACACCGTCTTCTGTTAAGGCAACGGATTTACTCTTTTCATCAATTGTGTAATCTTTATCCTTTATAAGTGACGGAATGAAAGTATCTATATGATAATATTTGCTTACGTCGTCGTCTGTTGGGCCGGAAATAATAAGAGGAGTCCTAGCCTCGTCTATCAATATGGAGTCAACCTCATCCACTATGGCGTAATGAAGAGGACGCTGTACAAGGTCCACAGCATCATACTTCATGTTATCTCTTAGATAATCAAAGCCAAACTCATTGTTAGTACCGTATGTTATATCGGCACGATACGCCGCTCTTCTTTCCTCATCAGTAACATTATGATGTATGACGCCCACAGACATACCAAGGAACTTATATATTTGTCCCATCCATTGACTGTCTCTTTTTGCAAGATAATCATTGACCGTTACAAGGTGCACACCTTTTCCGGTTATGGCATTAAGATACATCGGACAGGTCGACGTAAGGGTTTTACCTTCACCGGTCCTCATCTCGGATATTTTACCCTGATGCAGGACCATACCGCCCATTATCTGAACATCAAAATGCCTTTCACCCAAGGTACGACGACTGGCTTCTCTTACTACGGCAAAAACTTCGGGAGCCATTAACTCCAAAGTCTCTCCGTTTGCATATCTTTGTTTGAATTCCGCAGTCTTTGCCTTAAGTTCGTCATCCGATAAAGGTTTTATTTTTGGTTCCCAATCGTTAGTCTGATTGACAAATCCCCATAGTTGCTTAACCGTTCTATCGTTCTGGGTCCCCATTATTTTACCAAGAATATATCTAAGCATTACATTTCTCCGGGCGTTGATTTTCCTGACGTAAATATATGTTATATATTCACGATGTCAAACATCAAATCTAGTGGGGTAGTCTATATTATAAAAAATCAGCTCTTTTTAGCGGTCGTAGTTGGCGCAGCAGTTGATACAGCCTCTTCTTTTTTTACTTCTTCTCTTTGAATCCTTGCAGCCTTACCGCTGAGCTTCCTTATGTAAGAAAGATTTGCTCTTCTGACCTTACCCTTGTTGACAAGTTCTATCTTCTCTATCATCGGGCTGTATAGAGGATAAACTCTTTCCACGCCTATACCCTCTGACATTTTTCTTACAGTAAATGTTGAGGATATACCGTCGTTGTGCCTCTTTACACACACGCCCTGGAAAGCCTGTATTCTCTGTTTTTCTACGCCCTTTGCGTCTGTTTCCTTGATTATTGAATTAACCTTTATTGTATCGCCCGGATTGAATACAGGGATATTTTTGCTTTCCACAAGTTTGTCTGTTATGTTTCTAATTCTGCTCATTTTACAAAATTCTCCTTAAATATTGCTATTTGGCCGTACAGATTTATATCATAGGGTATGGGATTGCAAGAGTTTTTTTGCCTTGGATATCATCTCCTTAACATTGTTAACCGCTGCAGTATGGTTTTCCATGCCCAGCATTCTTGTGACCTCGTTGAATTTAGTCCCTGTGTCAAGATCTTCAACTCTTACATGCGTCCTGCCATCAGCCTCCTGTTTCCAGACCCTTATGTGATGGTCTGAGAAAACGGCTATCTGAGGAAGATGAGTAATTACAATAACTTGGTGATTCCCTGATATCCTCTTTAAAAGTCCGCCGACCTTAAAACCTATATCTCCGCCGATACCCGCGTCAACCTCGTCGAAGACCTGGATACCATAGCCATAAACCTCATTTGTTGCGGCCTGTACAGCAAGCATAAGACGAGACATTTCCCCTCCGGAGGCTATCCTTGATATCAGTTTCATCGGTTCTCCGGGATTAGTGGAAATAAGATAATCAACCCTATCAATACCGCTAGGGGATGGTTCAGACGGTGTAAAATTCACATGGAAACCGCCCTTAAACATTCCTAGATCTTCAAGTATCGATTCTATCTTTTTTGAAAGTTTGGAGTTGTTGTCCTTTCTATATTTGGAAACCACTTGGGCCTTTGCATCATATTTTGCCTTTGACGTACTGACATTGTTTTCCAGTTTTACGAGACTCTCTTCAAGATTTTCCAAGCCAGTCAATTCTTTTTTCATCTGGTCGCAGTATTTAAGAACTGAATCCAGATCATCACATGCAAATTTTTTCTTCAGTCTCTTTATTTCAGATAACCGTTCCCTGTTGGATTCAAGCTCCTCAGGATCAAAATCATATTTTTTGGAAAGGATGTCAGCCTCTTTGGCAAGGTCATCCAGTTTTATTATGGCGTCATTCAAGGTTTCAAGAATGTTGGCTACTTCCGGTTCATAGTCCCTGCATTTTGAAAGCTCAGGTACCAGCATATTAAGACGACCTGACACAGAATCTTCTCCGTATGAGGCAACATCTCTGGCATTGTATAAGGTTTTAAGTACAGAGGCCGAATGGTCCGCTCTGGAAATAGCTCTAATTGAAACACAGGCTGAAATAAACACTGGGTCTCGTGCTGGCTAAGTACGGATACAAGCTTTTGCCCTAAGCTCTCTAAATACCCCTGGGTAACTATAATGCTGTTTATGTATGCCCTTGATTTTCCGTTCCTCTGGAGCACCCTTCTTATTATAAGTTCGTCGTCAATATCAATATCATTTTCCGAAAGATATTCTTTTATTTCTTTCGATATATCCGATGTATCAAATATTCCCTGAACCTCACAGGTGCCCTCACCTTCCCTTATAACCTCAACAGATGCCCTGCCCCCGGATAAAAGTGTCAGAGCGTCTATAAGTATGGATTTTCCTGCGCCGGTCTCACCTGTTATGATGTTCAGACCGTTCTTAAAATCTATCTCGACATCTTTTATGATAGCAAGATTTTTGATTATGATCTTTGTCAGCATCTGTGCTCAGCCTCTTTATCTATGTTCAGCCACGTTTACCAAAAGAGAGTTTGTTCCTAAGGATATTAAAATAAGTAATATCGTTTGGACGTACAAGTCTTAGGTTTCTGCCAAATTTTTTGATTTTTATCTTTTGTTCCGCGGTACAGGAAATCCCTTTTTGCCCATCCAGCGATACGAGTATTCCATCCGCAGGAATCTTTACATGCACCTCTATTATACCGCTGTCAGCCACTACTATGGGCCTGCTGGTAAGTGTATGCGGAGATACTGGGGTAATAACAAATGCCGGTATAGATGGATGAAGTATCGGCCCCCCAGCGGCAAGAGAATATGCAGTAGAACCTGTAGGCGTACTTACTATTACACCGTAGGCCTTTGTGTTACACACAAATTCACCGTTATAATAGACGTCAAAATCCAGCATCCTGGCTACGTCTTTTCTGTTAACAACGACTTCCTTTAAGACCGCATACTGTTCTTTGTTGTTTCCCACAGTGACACCCAGTATGGACCTTTCTTCAATTATAAATCCACCGTCTAAGCCTTTTTTAATGACATCCTTCCATTCATTTATGCCTCCTTCCGTCAAAAAGCCGAGGGATCCCGTATTGATCCCAAGTATAGGGGGAAGCTTCTGACTCAAAGGCACTATGGAGTTAACTGTCCTTACAGCCCCTAAAAAAGTTCCAT
>JAPLFT010000286.1 GCA_026390535.1 Pseudomonadota bacterium | reverse complement strand
GCACTTGGTAGTAAGGTATCAACTATATAACTTATGGCCTCTTCAGGTTCTGCTATTAAATCTGATAATTTTGTAAGAACAAACGTCTTTTTTATAGGCGTTTCTTTTGTTTCATATCTAGAGACACTATTGACGATGATGTCTATTTCATGACTTGGTAGAGGAGGGGTGCATTTTAATTGGTTTTCCTTACATAGAGCATCACTAATAGCCTCATTGCTCATTCCTCTATGATGCATAGAACCAGCTAGGCTTGTTAATGTGCTATTTCTTTGTCCTGCTGGGATGTTGTTTTGCTTGTTCTCATGTTCTCCATATATACTACGAACAACAGAACAAGAACTTTTAGTTAACAGGTCTGTAAACCATTCTGGTATCTCTGCTATATATCCCGTCTTTAACAACTCCACGTTGTCCCATTTGTACAGATTGCCATTAGCGTGTATGCTGGCTGGAGCTACAACATAGCCACCATCACCCCTGAAGTCTATTCCAGGGAGGATATTAACTGCATTTTTAAGTGTTCTATTGGGATATTTAAAATAATAATGTCTTCCACCACTACCAGTTGTAACCGTTATTGTTTCAGGCAATTTTCCATGTTCAGCTTCAAGCTTCTCTAGTGAAGCAAAGCCATTACTCTTGGTGTCAATATCTATAACGACTATTCCAGAAACTTGTCCTGTCGCTATTCCAATATTGGCTTCTGGATATTTAATCCACCAGTCATTAATTTTATCTAACTCTGTAGTAGCATCTTTTAATCCATGAAGGGTTAAGGGGTGTTTTGCTATATTGCTACATTCCTTATTACCACAACTACATTTACCATTTTCAAGATAATGAACTGGGAAGATGGGCCAGCCACGTTTTAAATAGTAAATAGAACTCTTATATAATTTATTGTCCATCTTTGGACTCCAGGTAGTGAAGCCTTTGTTCCAAGACTTCTAACCTATCAACTACGCTGTTAAGGATATGACTGTATTTAAAAATGGTTATTACGCTTTTAATAATTTTTATCATTCTATATTCTCCTTTTTAGTTATACTTCGCCGTTTACGGCTTTTTATTAGTCGCTGATTCTTAATTTTTAATTTGACTTTAATATCTGATTAGAATATAAAAGGAGTTAGCTAATCTCTTCCATAACTAAACAGATAAAAAGTTTTAGGGGTGCTACTAACACCCCTGTTTTTTACTTCGGTTCCACTTCTTGTGTGTTTGATGCCAACCAATTAATCAGTTTTTCTTTATCAAACTTCAAAATTCTTCCTATTCTTGTTACAGGAATTTTTTTGTGAAACACGAGAGCTCTTAAATGATTTTTTTTAATTCCCAAAAACTGACATGTTCCGGTTACATCGAGGAGCTCTTTTTGTTGTGTTTGCATTTTTCCCTCCTTTTGTTCTTCTTGTTTAAATCAGGAGAAGCGGGTATGGCTGACTACTACTCTCGCCTTAACCTGTACCTAATACTCTGACTTTTTGTTCATGCATGATACGGATATTATATTCCCAGAAGGAGCTGATTTTCTCGGTATTCGGAGTAAATATTTTAGATAAGTTTTACTTTATAAAGGTTAGTAATTATAAGGGGTTATTTCTTCGGAGTTATACAATAATGTCGGTCAAAAGTTTCGACGATATCTTTTATATCTTTAATAGCTGGATTCATTTCACGGATGGAGTGATATTCATTAATACTGTTCCATGTTGCTAATGTGAGTTGCAATAGCTTTGTATCATACACAGGAAACTTCTCTGGTTTTTCATAAACCTCTAGATAAAGTGGTAATAGAAATAAATAAACAAGGAGAATGGATTTAAAATAATAAGCATAATCCGTGTCAGTTTTTAGGATTGTGTTTCTTGATTTAGCATCATCTATTTTAATCTTTTTTATTATTAGTTTTGCTTTATTACCGAGAAGGAAGATGTCTGATAGAAAAATGGATTTTAAAAATATTTTAGTAGGATAAGGAATAAATAAATCTTTCAATATCACCTTGACTATATCTTCACATTTTTCTATTTTGGTTAACACTTCTTGTTCGTAGTCGGAAACCTGTCCTATTAAGTTTTCTCTTTTTACCATTAGTTCTTTTATTATTTGCTCATCAGGTTTAGTTTTGCCATCACAGGAGAAAAAGAACGAAGGTTCATAAAAAATATTTTCACCCTTTGAAGTCTTTATTTGAAACTTAAGATAAATTTCTAAAATTAGGATTTTAATATATATTGGTAATCTTTTATGTTCTAATACTTGTAGTAAAGTTGTATTGTAGCTGTTATGGAAGAGCTCATTTATCTCTTGCCTAGGTTTTTCAATCAAGAAAGCCACGTCGTTTGTAGCTGTGACTTCTTTATTGCACAATTTTTTTATTCCGTGGATTATTCTTTTTAATTGTGACTCTTCCAAATCGTTCTTATAAATGTGATTTATGGTTTCTATTAGGTCGTTCTCTAGGTTCTTTGACTTAAGAACTTGGTTCTCATATTTGTCAGCAAGAAGATGCAATATCATACCCTGAATGTCCTCTTCTTTGGCTTTGTTTATATCTTTGAAAGAAGGGGATAAGTATTCTTTAAAATATTTAATTAGTTGGTCAACCGATCATTTTGTGGCCCCGTTACTATTTAATGGAAAATTATATGAAACAAAAATTTACTACCGAAACAAACAAAATTGGTTGAACCTACTGAAAAGAATAGGG
>JAPLFT010000039.1 GCA_026390535.1 Pseudomonadota bacterium | reverse complement strand
CCCTAGGCATATTGATGAAAAAACAGGTACCAAAGTATTGTTTTGGACCGGAGTAACAGCCAGTACTGTTGCTACTATAATGTCTTCCGGGTTGTTGTCTTTTACGATGCCGGCGGCCATTATGGGTGTAATAGGACAAGTTGCGCTTGCAACGGATGTACTTTTTATAACTGCACAAGGATATGAAGCATGGCAATTATACGATCTAAATAAAGATGTAAAAAGGAATAATTCTGCTTACTACAGTGCCGTTCAAAACACACTTATGGCATTAGACAATATAAATGATCAAAAAAGGGAAGCTATTAAAAGTATGTTCACAATGGCAGTTATTGCTGCGGTGATTCCCGGTGTAAGAATTGTAAAATCGCAATTTAATGATGGATTTAAGGTTATCGCAGAGGAAAACGGTGTTGTAGTTAAAGAAAAAATCATCCCTAGGCATATTGATGAAAAAACAGGTATGGAAACTGAAGGGACTATAACAGTAAAGAAAACTCCTAGTAAAATAAAAACAGAGACAACAACAGTTACGGTAAAAAATTCTATCGAAGATATCTCGGAAAAAGATCCCAATGCCATCTCTTATGACAGAACGACAATCTGGGAAAATAGTTCCGATGGCACAACAGTAAGGACAAAGAGGAAAAGAACCGTTACAAAAGAAGTTAAACCAATAACAACATTACAGGAAAGGCCAGGAGTTAAAACCAGTGCTCCTACAAAAGTAATTAGAAATAATGAAACTGTTCCTACAATAGTTAGTGAAACAATTGCTACTGAAATAAAACCTATAGATGGAATTAACGTAGAAATAATAAAAACCATGGAGACAGAAGAGAAGACAGTATTTAACAGTAGTGAGATATTACAAACAAATGTTAATAAACTTAAAAAGAAACAGGAGATCCTGGAACAGTATAAGGATGGTAAATTAGATCTAAAACCGGCAACAGTGGAAAAACTAGAAAGAGACATAAAGACGCTGGAAAACAAGATAAATAAATTGATAGGAAGGAATGAACTCCAAAGAACAACCATAAAAGAAAAAGAAATAAAGGAAGACGGATCAACTACTACAACACACACCGTAACATCCAAGACCAATGCCGCAAGATATAAATTTCAGGGTCCCACAGAAGAACACATCCAGACCTCAACGGAACGATTACGTAATACGTTTGCCAAACTTGGAATAAAAGGAGAACGGATTGAACCTATTGTCCAATCATTAGGCAAACAAATTGCTTACTTTAGTAATTTCTTGGAAGAAACAAGAATGTGCATGGCTATGTCGCGAGATAACGGTTTTAGCGCTTATGCTTCAAGTACTATGTGGAGACTTGCATCATCAAAATTTACTGCCGGTGCCGGAACCTCTTTATACATGTACTGGGTGGCTAATGGCAATTTTGGAAAAAACACTGCCGACATAGATGGTGATATGGTCGGACAGGCTGTAAAGGCTTACGGCGGTGCAGGTTTATCAACGATACATCTTATAGGCAAAAAACCCACCAGCACAACATCCTTATTTCTAAAAAGTGATACTTACGATGTATATAGACAAGGAATAAAAGAATCCCTTGTGGATCAGCCAGGGGTTTTTAGAAGATTCATTAAAACATGGCCAAAAGCCACTCTCTGGTCCGCAGGATCAAAGGTCGTAAGCGGCTCTGTATATTATTTTGGTAATGATCTGCTTGGTAACGGCGCAATAGATGAACACGGTGATCAGGCAATTAAAGCGTCTCTTGTAAGATTGGGCTACGGCGTAGCATGGGCTGTACCATCTACTGCATTGGAAGTTACATTATATAACTTCATAATAGGGGCTACATGTCTGATACCAGGCGCTAAAATATTCCTCAATGTGAGTGATGGCATGATAAGAGCCGTAAATTTTACTACAGCCTCCGGGGTACAACTTTTATATCCCTTAATGACCAATTGGGTCTATTATAATTTAAGTAATGTCAACTATGACCAATTTAATTTACATAAAATAAATAAAAAGACCGGATTTGCTGAAACAAATCAGGACATGGATACTTATGATCTCAATGTAGAAAATATAAAATCCCAGGTGATCAGCCTTGAGGAGTATTCATCGGCTATGGCTAGCGGTAAGATCGACAGGAAGAAATCATACCTTGTTGAAATACCCGATTATTAGAATAGGCTCGGTTGTTTATCAACAGGAAGTGTAAAACCAAACACAGAACCATGGCCTTCAACACTTTTGACAAATACTTCCCCACCGTGGGACTGAATTATATGCTTTACTATGGCAAGGCCAAGGCCGGTCCCGCCCAGTTCTTTTGATCTGGCTTTATCCACTCTGTAGAATCTTTCAAATATCCTCGGCAGATCTTTCTCCGGTATTCCTATACCAAAATCCTCAATCTCTATCTTTATATATTTATCCTGTTTTTCAGATCGTATGATTATTTTACCGCCTTCGTTGCTATATTTTATGGCATTATGTATTAAATTTATCATAGCCTGAATAATAAGGTTTTCTTCTATCTTTATTTCATCGTTTCCTGTTTTATTTTCAATGGATATCTTTTTATCTTTTGCATCCCTGTCGAGTCTTTCTATAGAATTAGTCACTAAATCATTTACAGTGCAGGTTTTAAATTTAAGTTTAAAAGTGTCGGATTCTATTTTAGACAGATCCAATATATCGTTTATCAAGGATGCAAGTCTTTCTGCCTCACCATGTATTATCTTAACGAACTCAGATGCATTCGCGTTATCCTCTATGGCTCCATCAAGCAGGGTCTCGGCATAACCTTTTATACTGGATATGGGTGTTCTGAGTTCATGAGATACGTTTGCAACAAAATCCTTTCTTATTGTTTCAAGACGTCTTAATTCGGTAATATCGCTAAAAACGATAACGGCTCCCAGTATTTTATTATCCCTGGCTACCGGGGTAGCGTGTATAAGCATCGTCTTATTATATGGGAAGATCAGGTTTTCTTCTTTCGTTATAACACCTTCTTTTCTATTTAGAACACTCTCTGCCATATCCTGAACCGTAACATTCCTTATTACCTCTATAGGTTTTTTACCGACGGGGTTATCCTTTATCTGTAATGTGTCCTGCATCGTCTTGTTCATTAACTGAATAATACCATTTGAATCCAGGACCATAACACCGTCAAACATACTAAGCAGTACCGCTTCAAATTTGGAATTATTATTTAATATTTCGTTTATCCTGCCGACTATATTCTCACTCATAATATTTAATGAATTTGCAAGTTCGCCGACTTCGTCATTTTTTGATATTACAAGTTTTTTAGAAAAATCTCCTTTCGCCATCTCGTGTGCCCTTGCTGCCAGAACCCTTATAGGTTTAGAAATTAAATTAAATGCTATGAGTGCCACAAGAAGGGTAGCTATAAACACCACAAAGAGAGAAACCGATAATATTCCCTCTGTATTGTGGGATACCACACTTACTTTCTCAACAGGGATAGAAAGACGGATAAAACCGTTAAATGACTTTGAATGATACGTAGTAGCATAATAGATTATATTTTTTTTAAGCGTTGTGCTAAAGCGCTGACTCCATCCCTCTCCGGTCTTTACCGCACTTTGAATTTCCGGTCTTTGAAGATGATTCTCAAGCTTAAGAATCTCATTATGTTTCAGGTCTGAATCGCCGAGAACAATACCCCTATAATCTATTATGGTAATCCTAAGCCCGAGTTTTGCTCCTAGTCCGTGAACAAGCTCGTCTATAGAATTTTTATTAAGATCGGTTTTAGAAAACATATATTTAACTGATAAGGTTTGTTTCTTGATGTTGTCTTTTAACTGTAAAATATAATTTTTATTAAGACTGTTATCAAGATAAACAAATATAAAAATAAGCGCAGCTGCTATTATTGAACCAAAGGTTATAAAAAGTTTATAATGAAGTTTCATTCTATAAATCTATATCCTACACTTCTTACCGTTTCTATGTTCTTATCGTATTTTCCTA
>JAPLFT010000189.1 GCA_026390535.1 Pseudomonadota bacterium | reverse complement strand
GCAGCTTTACTGGGTCTTACAAGTTTGGATTGCCCTGATGACTTGGAAAATATCCTGAAAATAAAACTCAGTTGTAAGAAATAATCCAGAAAGTTTAAGCTTAATATTTAGGACCTCTCGGAGCGCGCCAAGCCGACAAGGGTTGGCGAGTGAGAGTGAGCGGCTCAAAAATATATAGCAAATATATTTTTGAGAACGCGTGTCCGTAAAATATTAAGGTTAAACTTGGTAAGATTATTTCTTACTCTCTGTTTTTATTTTCAGGGATTTTACGAATTTTTTTGCGCCCTGCTCGTCGGAAAAAATACCCTCAAGCTGAGCCTCATATGCCTTGTCTATTATCCCGGAAAAAGCCGGGGATGGTTTGTAACCCATTTTTATCAGCATTTCACCGTCAATTATTGCCTTAGGTAATTGTTGTTGTTTTTTAAACTCCTCGTATTCCTTTTTAAGAAAATCCCATGTTGAAAGATCTTTATGAGACGCCATTATGTCAATGTAATTCAGGTCCAATTCCTTTTTAAAGACAGCATTAGCAATTATTAATTTAAGGCGGCCTTTTTTTATTTCCTGAGCCTTGCCGATCCTCATATGGTCTTTAACAATATAAGCGACATCGTCTATGATTTTATTGGGAAGTCGTAGCCTTGTGAGTATCTTCCTGGTCAGTTTTTCTCCCTCAACATCGTGTCCATTAAACCGTATTCTGTCATTTTTATCCGTGGGCATGGTTATGGTCGGTGGCTTACCTACGTCGTGAAGCAGTACCGCCCACATCAGTATTATATCCCTGTCCCTTATTTCTTTTGCAGCCACATCTAGAGAAAGCATCGTATGGGTCCATACATCCCCCTCCGGATGAAATTCCGGAGGCTGAGGAACATCCCTCATTGCGCAAAGTTCAGGAAGTATCTTTTTAAGAATACCTATTTCATACAGGACATTGACAGCAACAGATGGATACTGGGTCATCAGTATCTTTTCCAGCTCATCCCTCAAACGTTCAACACTTATGCCTTTCAGGGGATCCTTGATCTTGAATATCGCTTCATATGTTTCCCTATCCACAGAAAAATTAAGCTGGGATATAAATCTTGCGCACCTTATTATCCTCAATCTGTCCTCTTCAAACCTTTCTACAGGGTTACCCACGGCCCTTATAACAGCATCGTGTATATCATCCAGGCCACCCACATAGTCATATAACTTGCTCTCCATAGGCTCCCAAAAAAGAGCGTTGATGGTAAAGTCCCGCCTCATGGCATCTTCCTTGGGATTGGAAAAAGTGACAAAAGAAGGATGTCTGCCATCCTCATACGGGGCATCCTTTCTGAACGTAGAGACCTCAAAATCCTTCCCATCAACGTTAACTACACAAACTCCGAATTTTTCTCCGACAAGATAGACCTTTTCAAATATGGTCTTGATCAATTCCGGTGTTGCAGACGTTGTTATATCAATCTCATGAGGCTGAATACCCATGAGCACATCCCTCACACAACCACCCACAAAAAACGCGACATGACCGTTCTGCTTTAACTTATCAATTATATATATTGCCTTCGAGTAAACATCCGGCGAAAAAGCATTAATATCAAATTTATAATTTAATATCTGTGATTTTTCACTCATATGAATCTCCACTTTTCATCTACTATCTTCCATCCGCCATCCATCAGATAATCAAGTGATAAAACGACCTGATAGTCCTTGGAAACTTTTGAACTGGACGTCCTAAGACCCAGTGAGACTGTCCTTTTAGAGCCATTACCGGTTATGTTTATATCCTCAAGTTCGAGTTTTCTTTTTTTCGAATACTTATTCGTATTTATCCACTTATTATTTATAAAATTCAGTATGGATGTGATCGTATCCTCCACCGGAACGCTCATGACCTTTCCGTCAACCGTGGGATATATCCTCTTCCATCCGTCCTCGATCCTATTGAGGACAAACAAGGTAATGTTGCTGGAATCCGATCTTGTGGAAAAGGTAAGATACACCGCGTTGTTTCCCTGAGGAGAGGTCATAATACTTTTCACATAGGAGTCCTTGTACGGAAAAGCGTATGAAGGGAAAAATTCGGAAAAACTTTTTCCATAATCTCTGCTTGCAAGATTATCGGCAAGAAGCCACCCGTCCTGTGTAATTGCTATTTCATATTTTCTGCTCTCAAGTTTTTTTATCCTGTACCATTTTTTAGCGTCGTAAGACATAAAAACGCCTAGCGCGGTAGAGACATACATGGTCTTATCAATATACTGGCTTATTATCGCGTTTTCCTTTTTGAGGTTAACAACCTCCTCTATAGGCGCCGGCTCGAACAGTTCCGCATCAGAAAGCCCCTCAGGAATAAACTTTAAGAGGCTGGAATTTATCCATTTCAGATTTCCATTAAATGCTATCTGTTGTTCAGAAACGGTTTTTAAAGAGAATTTTTTAAATTCCTTGCCAAACGCAAGAGTGGAAACCGATGGTATGGTCTCTGTCGGCTCAGAACGCAGGGGACAGATCTTTGTTATGGCAAGATTGGCTCCCTTAAGGCTGACACAATCGGGTTGTACATAACCTTTGGAATTATCACCCTCAAAGACCTGATACCAGCTTGAAGTTTTAGTCCCTTCAACCACTACCTCAGTCCCTTCAGGTATCATTGTTTTTATTTTCGTGTTTTTATCTATAGATGCTGAATCTATGAATATGTCCCTTACGGTCACGATCTTTGCATACGAAACCGAACTCATTATAAAAATAAGGAAATACACAATTACGTACATGCCAATATGATACAGGATAATTTAATATTCGGACAACAAAAAAAGGCCCGGAATTTATCCCGGGCCTTTAATCTCTCTATAAATACTGATCTTAGTTCACAGTCTGCGTATTTTCTATGTCACGCGTTTTTTTTGTTTTTGTAGTTGTCTTTGCAGCGATCCTTGCGACCGGTTTTGTTGTTTTTGATGTTGTAGTTGTACCATGAATAATGTGGTTATTACCTATATGGTGACCCGTATCAACCTCTGGGATACCGCCGTTCTCTGTCCATATCTTATCTGCATATTTTTTCCATTCGGTCGCAATAGCGTCCACCTCTGCCGCAAGTTTTCCGGTAAGAAGTTTTTCTGCTCCAGGCTGAGAAGCCTTGGCTCCGAATCTTGCAACATGATCCCTTAGGACCTGCGGTCTATCTATTACCATACACGGTCTATAGTGGTTCCCCATTTCGCCCTGACGACTTCTTATCGATCTGAAAAAGTCCGACATAAGAACTTCCTTTAATGATTTATTCAGTATGTTATCTACAGAGAACTGTGCGAATGCGCAAGGTTCTACGTCTCCTGAAGCATTGATATGGAAATATGAACGCCCGCCAGATATACATCCGCCAGTCAAGAGTCCATCATTCCAAAAATCTGCTACAGTAATGTCTTTTGTCTTTCTTAATTCTCCCATTCTTTTAAGTCTGAACGCTCTCTGTTCAGGGTTTGTCATAAGATCTGTGTCAGGATATCTTCCAACGGGCATATAGTTAAAATACCATCCTATTGAAGCGCCCTTATCTATCATAAAATCCACAAACTCATCGGAAACCAATAGATCATTATTGAATTTTGTCGGAGTTGCGGAGTAACCAAAAAATATTCCTTCCTTCTTTAAAGAATCCATAGCGCTCATTATCTTTTTATATGTACCCTTTCCGCGTCTTGCATCAGTCTCTTTTTCATAACCTTCTATGGATATACATGGAACGACGTTGCCAAGCTTAACAAGTTTTGGAACAAGTTTTTTAGTATGTATAAGTGTCCCGTTCGTGTAGACCATGAATGTCATGTCGTTATGTTTTTCAAACAATGTCAGAAGATCATCTCTCACAAATGGTTCTCCACCGGATACCACGATGTAATAAATGCCAGCCTCTTTGGCTTCCCTCAGTATTCTGTCAAGAGTCGCATAATCCAATGAATCACTCCTGTCATAATTGGCACTGTAACAACCGGTGCATACAAGATTACATCTCATGCTCGGTGATATAACAAGAAAAAGAGGAGAACACCCAAGTTCCTCCTCCATTTTGTATCTCTTATCCCTAGAATTGATGAAATAATTCCCCACCATATTCTCAACAAGTTTTTTTCTTACGTTAGGGTTCAACTTTCTCCATCTGTGCTTAAGGGTTTTCATAAAGCTTAAGATGAATTCTCTTCCTTCCGGAAACCTTACTTTTTGCAATTGTTTTTTACTAAGACTGGCCAATAATTCATCCGGCAGATAACTTACCGCTTTTGCCAATCCAAGAATCCCCTTATTCATAACCGTGTATTTAAAACTCATTTTCAGACAACCTCCAGTATTTATTCATAAACCAATATGTCTATTGTTAATGCAAGGCTTGTGCCAAATAATTATCAAACATATCGAGATGTTACGCTATTCGTGACTATCTC
>JAPLFT010000070.1 GCA_026390535.1 Pseudomonadota bacterium | reverse complement strand
AGTTCATGTGATTTATGCCCAAGAGGTTTTTTCAGGAACTCATCATAGATCATTTTTACTTCCGGATTATCCATTGATTTTCTAAGTGGCATACCTCTGTCTTCCGCATAGATGGCTTCGGCTCTCTTTTTTCTTATATTATCATTGGTCGGTATAGGTTGACCGCCGCCGCCAAGACAACCTCCTGGACAAGCCATTATCTCTACAAAGTGGTAACCGGCCTCTCCCTTTTCTATTTTCTGCATGAGCTTTCTTGCGTTCGCAAGACCGTGAGCTACCGCTGCCTTGAACTCAACACCCTCTAAAAATTTCCACTCAGGCAAACATTTTTCCAGTTTTAATGTTGCTTCTTTTATTCCTTCCATTCCTCTTACCGGTAATATTTCAAGATTCTTGAATGGTACGTCTCTACCGGTTATAACCGTATATGCCGTCCTGATTGCAGCTTCCATGACTCCGCCGGTAGCACCGAATATTACCGCTGCTCCCGTATATTTTCCGAGTATGCTATCACATTCTGATTCTTCCAATGCCGCAAAATCAATTCCAGCCTGCTGTATCATAAGACCAAGTTCCCTGGTGGTAAGGACATAATCTACATCCCTGTACCCACTTGAATTCATCTCCGGTCTTGCAGCTTCGAACTTTTTGGCGGTACATGGCATTACAGAAACTACGACCATATTGGCAGGATTTATATCGGCCTTTTGTGCAAAATATGTTTTTGCAACTGCACCAAACATCTGTTGAGGTGATTTACATGTTGAAAGATTATTTAAAAGATTTGGGAACTCGTGCTCTATATATTTTATCCAGCCGGGAGAACATGATGTTATCACCGGCAGGGATACTTTCTCTTTTTTTACCAGTGCTCTTTGCAATCTGTCCAATAGCTCGTGACCTTCTTCCATGATAGTAAGGTCCGCTGTAAAGTTTGTATCAAAAACGGAATTGAAACCCATTCTTCTCAGTGCTGTGACCATTTTTCCTGTAACACTGGTCCCATAACTGAAACCCAGTAATTCTCCAAGGGCCACCCTTACCGCCGGGGCTGTTTGAACTACAACGTGTTTATTCGGATCAGAAAGTACTTCCCAAACCTCTTCTATATAATTACGTTCTCCCATTGCGCCTGTAGGGCATCTGTTTATGCACTGACCGCAATTGGTGCACACCACATCGTCCATAGGAAGATCAAGGAAGGTCTCAACAGTGGTATGTTCACCTTTATGTGCCATGGTAAGTGCACTTACATGCTGAAGTTCAGCACAGGTCCTTACACATCTTTGGCATTTTACGCACTTGCTCTCATCCTTTTGTATAGACGGAGAAGATTTATCCACCGGTTTCTTTATAGAGACATCTGCGAATCTATCCAGCTCTACAAGATATTCCTTTGAAAGAGTTTGAAGTTCACAGTCGCCACTCTTGTAACATTTTGTACAATTCATGACATGTTCAGAAAGAAGAAGTTCTATAATATCTTTTCTGGCCTTTCTGACCTTTATGGAACTTGTCAGTACTTCCATTCCCTCAGCTACGGGCATTGCACATGCTGCAACAAGTGTTTTTGATCCTTTTAACTCTACTACACAGACCCTGCAATTACCTGCAACATGAAGATCAGGGTGATTGCAAAGTGTCGGTATATTGAATTTTAGTTTTTTTGCGGCATCCAATAACACTGTCCCTTCAGGGACTTCAACGGGCATATTGTTTATTGTAAGTTTGATCATTTTTGTTTCCATTAGTAGAGCACCTCTTCTTTAAAGTTATCGATTATCGAGCTAAAACAATTTGGAACGGATTGTCCCAATCCGCATTTTGCCGATGTTTTCATTGTGTCTGATAGACCCTTTAGATCTTCAAGATATCTGGACGGTTTTTCTTTTGTTTTTACAGCCTCTATACCCTTCAATAATTGCTGACATCCCACTCTGCAAGGTGTGCACTGACCGCAGGACTCTTCGCAGAAGAATTCAAGAAAATTATGAAGTACGTGATACATGGATCTTGAACTGTTGAACAACATCATGGATCCGCCTGTCGGTATTCCCTCAAAACCTATAATGGTTTCTTTAAACTTACGTCTTGGAACGCAAAATCCGGAAGCTCCACCTACTTGTACAGCTTTTGTGTCACCATCTCCAAAGAGATCAACAAATTCATCAAGCGTCATACCGAGTTCCAACTCGTATATTCCGGCATAAGGAGTATCACCTGAAATGCTGAACACTTTACTGCCACGGGAATCTTTTGTTCCAAGATCCCTGAAGAATTTTGAACCGCCGCTTATTATCATTGCAGTGTAAACGAATGTTTCGACGTTGTTAACTACAGTGGGTTTATTAAGATATCCGTCAACTACCGGAAATGGTGGTTTGTTCCTTGGCTCTCCGCGTTTTCCCTCCATGGAATCTATTAGCGCTGTTTCCTCGCCGCACACATATGCACCGCTACCGGATCGAATCTGTATATTGAAATTTAATCTTTTCTTTTTAAAATCATTATTAAAGATATCCAGCTCTTTTTGAAGCTGAGGTACCATGTAATTGTATTCGCCTCTAAGATAGATAAAACCCTCTGTGGCGCCGATCGTGTGTGCGCATATCGCCATGCCGGTCCATACTTTTTTTGCCTGTTTTTCTAAAATTTCCCTGTCTTTGAATGTACCGGGTTCGCCTTCATCAGCATTGCATATTACATATTTTTTATCCGATTTTTGTTGTGCCGCGAATTTCCATTTTAATCCTGTCGGGAAACCGGCTCCACCTCTGCCCTTTATACCGGAGTCTATTATCTCCTGTATTATCTGGTCGGGAGTCATTTTTAAAGCTTTATCCAGAATGGGTTCACAGTCTGTATCGTGGAATATTATGTCCACTTTTTTCTGATATTTTTTAAGTTTTTCCGGGATCATTTTTTTACTCCTATTTGTATTCTTCCAGTGCAGCCACTACTTTTTCAGGCGTGAGCTCTGTATAAGGTTTATCATTTATAAGCATTGCTGGGGCCTGATGGCACCATCCAAGACAATTTACCTCGATAAAAGAGAATTTTTTGTCTTTGGTTGTCTGACCTGCTTTTATTTTTAATTTATTCTCTATCGTGGAAACGATTTCACTCCTTCCCTTAAGATCGCAGGATATGCTTTTGCATATCTTTATGATGTTCTTGCCGCACTCCTCCGTGTTAAGAAATGAATAAAAAGATGCTGTTCCGTAAACCTCTGCGCTTGAAAGGTCCAATGCAGCGGCTACTTCCTGAAGAGCTTCACGGCTCAGATGATGCTCTTTGCTTTGAATGTGTTGTAGAATAGGGAGCAAGTTTTCTTTCCGGTCACCGTATTTATTTACGGCTTCGGCTACAAGTGTTTTTACGGTCATTCTGAAATCTCCTAAAAAGTATTTAAAAACGTGTATAATATCGTATATTTTCAATGTCTATGCAAGTGTTAATAGCTATTTTTATGACATTATTAACGCCATTGTTAAAGTTCTAAGAAAAACAGCCGATAAGCCCAATATAAGGGAGAATTGAGCAAAATGTATAACAATAGCATTAATATATTGACAAACATAACACATGGTTGTATAATAATTAATACTATCGAGTTATTGATTATTAGAATAAGGGAGTGAAAGTGGTACGTATGTTAAATCACTCTAAAACATTTTCGATATTTGTTATTACCGGTTTAATCTCGGTGTTACTGAGTTCCTGTAATGTTAACTGGAGATCAAAAGAAATAGGCAAGGCGCCGGTCAATAATCAATCCAATCCGACTAGCCCTAATACTCCGGATACATCGCTAATTAATAAATTAAATGCGCCGACATTCAGTATAGATGAGGGAACGTATCCTGCTCCTCAAACAGTTGAAATTATAGGTGAAATAGGCACTACGGTTCATTGTACGACAGATGGAAGCATTCCTACCTGCAGTAGCGGTGAATGTTCATTGCCGTTTATAAACCCATCTCCGGTTGTCGTCACTTACAAGGCAATTACTTGTAAGACAGGAAAAGATTGGTTGCCCTCTGACGTTGTTACAGGTTCTTATATATTTAATGGAATGGTTGCTGATCCTTCTTATGTTATT
>JAPLFT010000149.1 GCA_026390535.1 Pseudomonadota bacterium | reverse complement strand
ATCTGTAGACGGCACGTTTGCCCTTCCCCTTGGGAAGAGAGTTTCTCTCCAGGCCGATACTTTTCTTGGCGGCACCAATGGCGATAATGTTCCTTATGAATATCTTTTTTATTTTGGCGGTTTCAGGGCAAATTACAGATGGTTTTTCCCGTTCGTGGGTTTGGATTATATGTCTGTTTCAGGTCCTAACGCATTTGTGCTTGGTGGGGCAGTGCAATTTGAGGCATTCAATAATATCTACCTTATTTTTAAAACCAACATCGGAAAACTTGCCAACCAATTCAAGGACGTTTTTAATATGAGCAACAATCTCCTCGGCGCAGGAGTTACATTAGGCTGGGATAGTCCGATAGGTCCTATTGACCTGACCCTTATGAAAGAGATCAAGAAGAATATTTTTGTGGCAAGCATCAGTATTGGTTACTGGTTCTAACGTCGATTGAAGGAGATAGTATGATTAACTTTAAAAGATATATATTTTTTGGATTGGTATTTCTTTTGTTTTTATCTTCTGCATGTTCCGGGATCCTAAGAAAAAAAACGGTAACATTAGCTTCCAATACGGATAATCTCAAGGGGGAGTGTGTTAACCCGACGTCGGAGTTTATCACTCTTCCTCAGAATATTTGCGGATTTAATCAAATTGCCAATTCCAACGTATTCAGTGTGTCTGTGGGACCGGATGGAACTATATTTGTGGGGACAAATGGCGGTGTATCTATTTCCAGGGACGGCGGAAAAACTTATATTAATAGAACCACATCTAACGGTTTAGGGGATAATGGTGTCCGTAATATTTTTATAGACTCCGATGGGGACGTGTATGTAGCAACAGAAAACGGCCTCTCCATTTCTAAGGATGGAGGAAAAACGTTTGTTAACAGGACCACTAAAAACGGCCTGGGAAGCAACGACGTACATAATGTATTTGTAAATAATGATGGAGATATATATGTAGGGACGGGGAACGGATTATCCCTATCCACAAACGGCGGAGAAAAATTTATTAACAGAACTATGGCCAATGGATTAAATAGCAAAGAAATAAACAGTGTTTTTATGGATAACGACGGAACATTATATGTGGGTACAGAAAAGGGACTTTCCATCTCAGAAACACGCGGCAGCAAATTCGCCAACAGAACTACGGCTAATGGATTTGGGGGCGGTGCCGTCCGTAGTATTTTTGTAAACTCAAAAGGATTTATATATGCAGGTACGGAGAACGGAATCTCTGTTTCAACTAACGGCGGGAGAAAATTTACAAACAAGACCAGGGAAAATGGCCTGAATGATAATTATATAAACAGTGTTTTTGTGGATGCAAAGGGAACGATTTATATCGGAACACAGAAAGGCTTATCTATTTCTACGGATAATTTGAAAACTTTTACCGGGAGGATGGAAACTGACGGATTAGGAGATGAACTTATCCATAGTGTTTTTACTGATAAAAAGGGACAAATATATGTTGGAACCGGGAATGGCCTGTCCATTTCCTCCGATGGCGGGATTAAATTTGCCAATATAACCACGATCAATAGCCTTGGTGATAAAGATATCCATAGTGTTTTTATAGACAGTAACGGGGTCATATACGCAGGATCATGGGGCGATGGCTTGTATTTTTCCAACGATGAAGGGAAAAAATTCATTAATAAAACCATCACGGATGGACTGGCAAACAATTACATATCGAGCATCTATACCGGCACTACAGGAAATATATACATAGCCACAAGGGAAGGATTGTCTATTTCCGGCTATGAATTAAAAACTTTTTCAAATAAAACAACAGCCGACGGCCTGGGTGACAACGACGTACACAGCGTGTTTGTTGATAATGATGAAGTTATATATGCAGGTACTACCGGCGGCTTATCCATTTCTACAGATAGAGGAAAAACCTTTACCAATAAAACTACCGATAATGGTCTGGGAAGTGACGACGTATACAGTGTTTATGTGGATGATAAAGGACACATATACGCCGGTACAAACAAAGGTCTGTCTATTTCTTCAGACAAGGGAAAGACTTTTATCAACAAGACAACTGCCGACGGCCTGAAAAGCAATGACGTGATAAGGGTGTTTGTAAAAAACGGCAGCATATATGTAGGTACAAATCGCGGACTTTCCATATCTACCAATGGTGGTAATAGATTCACCAATAAATTATCAGGAGCGGTTATCAGTCTTTTCGTAGATAGAAAGGACAATGTATATGTTGGTACTGTGGAAGGACTGTTTATTTCCAAAAATAACGGAGCGACCTTTGTGAATAAAACTACCGCCGATGGATTAAGCTGTAATGAGGTTTATAAAGTCTTTGTGGATCTTAACGGGACCATTTTTGTCGGTACCGGCAGCGGCTTATCTGTTTCCCACCCTTATTTGGCGAACAATAAGAAATAGTACTATATCAATTTTGCATTCATCGTCACCGCTGTGTTGAATAACCTTGAAACTGGACAATTTATCTTTGCATTGTTCGCGATATTGTTAAATGTTGTCGGATCTATCTCGCTTACTTTGGCATTAACATCCAAATGTATCTGTGTAATGGTCCAGCTATTGTCTTTTTGCTCTAATGTCAGAGTTGCCGTTGTATCTATTTTTTTTGGTTCATATCCCGCGCCACCCAGCATAAAAGAAAGAGCCATAGTGAAACATCCCGCATGCGCGGCTGCTATCAATTCTTCCGGATTTGTTCCTGTGCCGTTCTCAAACCTGCTTGTAAAAGAATATTGAGTATTATTGAGTGTCCCGCTTGGAGTTGTTAAAGTGCCTTTCCCTTCTTTTCCGGAACCGGTCCATATTGCAGTAGCTGTTCTTTTCATAATAACCTCCTAATCTGGAGCGGGCGATGGGAATCGGACCCACGTGTGCAGCTTGGGAAGCTGCCATTCTACCA
>JAPLFT010000112.1 GCA_026390535.1 Pseudomonadota bacterium | reverse complement strand
TCCTTAATAGGAAACTGACGGTGGATCTTACACGATTAAACTCCTAATCCAGTTCAACATCAGTACAGATCATACTTTAATAACCGGCATTCGATGGGGCCGTTGAAGATCGGGATCCTCCTTGATGGTTGAAGCGAAATGCTTTTTTTAAGGTCGGGACTACCGGTTAATATGTAAGCCTTGAATCCCTTGAAATTATTTTTGAGATTGTCGCCGTAATTTTTGTACATTGTATGGAGTTTTTCCATATCACCAAGTCTTTCTCCGTACGGAGGATTGCAGAATATTACGCCTTTTTTGTCCGTATCCCATTTTAATGTGATCGAATCTATCTGTTTTAAATAATTTTAATCCCAAAAAATCCCAGTATCTATATTCAGGACTCCTTGCAAACTTTAATATCTTCATAAAACTTGGAGGGATATCGGTCTTTATAAGAGCGGCCTCTATAAGGAACGTGCCTGAACCGCACATGCTGTCTATAAAAACTTCTTTTTCATGATCCCATTCCATAAGTTTAATTATGCCGGCGGCCATGTTTTCCTTAACCGGAGCTTCTCCCTGATTTATCCTATAGCCTCGTTGATGAAGAGGTGTTCCGCAAAGATCCAAATACACAGAAGCTGTGGCAGATCTTGGTATCCTCGCGGGTATTGTGTCTTTACCATACTGTGTAGTCCCGCCGGTGGCGACAACCCTCAACAGTATGTTAACCTCGGCTTTTTCCGTATCCACATTCGGTCTATCCTTAAATTTATTCCTGAAAAAATCCACGATGCCGTCTTTTGCCATCTGACTAAGATAGATGCTGTTCTTAAAGGCATCGGGATAAATAGTCTGCAGTCCGTATCCTGTCAGAGTTCGTATCTTAAAAGTCTGTTTCAGATCAAAAATAGAGTCCCATGGAATATTTTTAGACATCTCATAAATATTTTTCTCTGTTTCTATAGGGCTGGAATATAGTTTTTTATAAACCCTGCTTGCTGTTCTGGAGTATAGTATGGCTTTTATGGCGATTATTTCTGCTCCTTTGAATTCCACTCCACCTCTTTCCAGCGTGACCATTTTACCGCCTGACGACTGGATTTCCTTGGAAAGCACATCTTCCAATCCCACGGCACAGGACGCAAAATAACTCTGGGTATAAGATTGGACTTTTACAAACATAGATAAGTGTTTAACAGACAAATCATCTTTTTTGTATTATAAAAATGACATGAATACATTCCGAGGTAGGATCCTGTTTGCAGGGATTATTGCGATATTGATTGGGAGTATACTTCTTTTCTACTCCATATATAGAGTCAGCATTCTTAATAGCCTGACGGAAGAAGATAAGAGCTTTTACATGCCCGTGGCAAGAGAAGTAGCCGGTCTTGGAGGGCTTTTTCAGTCACATCAGTTCAACATCAATAAAATAATAAGCGAACCGGCTAGATATAACATATATGATATACAGAACAATCCGCTTAAGGATCAGATAGAAACGGAGATAGAGAAGATATCCCGGGTCGTAGTTAATTTCTACTCGAAAAGCCAGGATCAGGACATAAAAAAATATCTGGATAATATAGACTCGATAAACAAATCATTCAGGGATTATAATCTTGCCGCTATAGCGATAATACAGGCGTTTGCCTCTGAGAATAAACAAAAAGATCAGGGCGCGATTAGCGTAGAAAAATTTTTTACAATAATAAAGGATTCTGAAGCCTCAATTTCTACGTCTATTAATGTCCTTGCCGATTCGTTCGATGAAAAAATAACTCTCGGTTCTGTGAATATACATCATTATTTTAATACCGTTATATGGCTTTTATTCATAATTTGGGTGCTGGATATTGTTTTTATTGTATGGATGCTTGTGTATAGCGGAAAAGTGTCGAACTATTTATTAAGTGTTTCCGATTCTGTTTCAAAAATAAAGGGAGACCAATTCAATCCGGAGGATATTTCAAACAGCATACCTATATATGATGAAAACGATCTTTTTGAACTTGCAAACAAGGTTACTCGTCTGGCAAAAAGCGTTCATGAAGATACATCCGGCTACAAGGACAGAATATCTTATCTGGAAAACGATAATACCAGACAAAAGATAATAGCAACATATACCACATCCATACTTAACTCAATTAACGTCGCTGTAATGGTAACAGATAGTCTGTTAAAGGTGAGTTTTATAAATGCTGAGTTTGAAAAAATGTGGAAAATGAAAAAAAACAGCGTTGTAGATGTTGATATTATGGATCTTCCTTTTATTAAGTTGATTGACGACTGGAAAGAGGCTTTATCAAAAACAAATATCGGCGATAGCAAAAAAGACATGATAACGTTCAAGGGTGAATTTAAAATTTCTTCCAAAACCAAACGAAACCTGGAATTTCAGATCATGCCTTTAAAGGATAACAGCTCCAGGGATATAATAGGAACGATGACTATAGTTAGGGAATCAACACCCAAGCACTAAAAATTATTTATCGGACCTTTCTACCAAGACATAATAACTCGGGAGCCCTCGTAGAAGCTGATAATCAAAAAATGGTTTCCATTGTACAAAAAGATATTTTTTCCCTTCTATTTGTTTTGCGGTATAGGTACTTACGGTTTGATGAGTGTCATTAATAATAAACCCTTTTGACCATCTGTTAATAGAAACTCCGTTCTTATATTCATATGTAACTTTGCCATTAGGTTCAAAAATTATTCTTTTTATGAAAAAAGGCTTATTTTTATTGCAAATGATCTGGGCCGGTGAAAAATCATCAATGTCTTTTACAAAATCTACAGGGGTCCATATAGTACCAAAGATTTCTTCGTCGTTTATAAATGGGATGTTTGTGTTATCTTTTACGCAGGATGAGAGCATTGTGAGAAACAAAGCTGAAAAAAGGATGAAACAAAAACGTTTCATTTCCACCTCCTTGCAGTTGTTCTAAAGCCATTGTATACCCATAAAGCCTTTTAGTCTTGCTTTTTATAATTTGTGGATATACAAAAACCTTTATATATTAAGGTGTTATAGTAAGTTCGGAGGAAGAATGGATCTGTCATCCAAGTATGAGCCACAGGCGTTTGAAAAAGAAATTTATAAAAACTGGGAGAGCAAGGGATATTTTCACGGTGTGGATAAGTCCGATAAGCCGCAATTTTCTATAGTGCTGCCGCCGCCTAACATAACAGGTGCGCTTCATATGGGGCATGCGCTGGTTTTAACCATTCAGGATACGATAGTAAGAAGAAAAAGGATGCAGGGTTATAACACCGTGTGGTTTCCGGGTACGGACCACGCAGGCATAGCAACTCAGATGGTCGTTGAACGTGAACTCATGAAAGAAGGTAAAAGCCGTCACGATCTTGGCAGAGAGAAATTTGTAGAAAAAGTTTGGGAAGTAAGAGAAAGGCATCATGGAATTATAACTAACCAGACCAAAAAGATGGGCGCGTCCCTTGATTGGGAAAGAGAACGTTTTACGCTCGACGAGAAATTCAGCAAAGCCGTTAATACCGTCTTTATAAAACTTTATGAAAAAGGACTTATATATAGGGGAGAAAGATTAATCTCGTGGTGTTCAAGATGCAGCACCGCGCTTAGTGATCTTGAGGTCGAACAAAATCCGGGAAAAGGAAAGCTCTATTACATAAAATATTTTGTATCCGGAACAAAAGAATTTGTGACTGTTGCCACCACGCGTCCGGAGACATTACTTGGTGACACCGCCGTTGCGGTAAATCCAAAGGATAAAAGATTTAAACATCTGCACGGCAAGAAAGTAATAATACCTTTTGTAGAAAGAGAAGTTCCTATCATACTGGATGAATATGTTGATATGGAATTTGGGACGGGATGTTTAAAGATCACTCCGGGACATGATTTTAACGACTATGAGATTGGTAAAAAACACAACTTGGAGATGATAACCGTAATAGATAAACAAGGCAAAATGAACGATGCTGCCGTGCGGTTTAAAGGTCTCAGCACTAAGGAAGCCAGAGAAAAAATACTAGTAGAACTGGAAAATAACGGTGCACTGGAAAAGATAGAGGACTATGCAACTACAGTATCCAAGTGTAGCAGATGTGAAACTGTTATTGAGCCACTGTTGAGCCATCAGTGGTTTATAAAGATGGACGGCATGGCAAAACGTGCTATAGATGCCGTGAAAAAAGAAAAAATAAAATTTTATCCCCGTGGCTGGTGGGAAGAAACATATTACAGATGGCTGGAAAATATAAGGGATTGGTGTATTTCCCGTCAATTATGGTGGGGGCACAGGATCCCTGTTTGGTACTGTGATAGTTGTAACCAATACGTTGTAAGCGAACATAATCCTGATAAACCATGCAAGTGCGGTGGAAAAGCCTATCATCAGGACAGCGATGTACTTGATACCTGGTTTAGCGCAGCTATGTGGCCGTTTGTTTCCCCAGGTTGGCCGGAAAAAACTCAGGCACTTAAAACTTTCTATCCAAACGCATTAATGGAAACTGGTTTTGACATCATATTCTTCTGGGTAGCAAGAATGATAATGTTTGGACTTGAATTTATGGATGACATTCCGTTCAAAGATGTTCTATATCATGCGATGATACGTGATGAAACAGGTCAGAAAATGAGTAAGACCAGGGGTAACGTTATAGATCCGCTGGTTATTACAGATAAATACGGCGTAGATACTTTAAGGTTTACGCTTGCATCCATGGCTGGACGAGCAAGGGATATAAAACTTTCTGAAAATTCCATAGAGGGCTACAGCCACTTTATGAATAAGATATGGCAGGCCTCCAATTTTGCATTGAGCAATGCAGAAGGCTACAACAAGGATTGTGACATCAGTAAGCTGAAGTATCCTCTGAACAAGTGGATAATTTCCAGACTTAATAGTGTAACGGATACGATAAATAAGAAATTTGATGCCTATGAACTGAATGATGTTTCTGAATCACTTTATAAATTCTTTTGGCATGAGTACTGTGATTGGTACATAGAGTTCTCCAAGCCTCTAGTCAACGACGAGGCTTCTGCAGGTGAAACAAAGTATGTACTACTTTATGTACACAGAGAGTTCTTAAAGTTGATGCACCCGATAGCACCGTTCGTTACAGAAAGACTATTCCAGGAAAATCCTATTAAAGATCATGAAACGATAATGCTGGACAAATACCCTGAGAGTAACAAGAAACTGATAAACAAGGAGCTGGAAACAGATTTTGATACAGTTCAGGAACTTGTTAGTAACATCAGACACATTAAGAGTATTTATGGAATTAACGCAAAGAACGATGTTGTTGTTGTAAGCGCAAAATATTCCAAACTTATCAATGATTTTACAGGACCTATATTAAAACTTGCAACCTTAAAAACACTTAAAGTGGAAAAGGACGCCAAGACAATAGATCTTACAGGCTGTATAAGGGCGGTGTTACCGGATGTAGAAATATATATGCCAGCAAAGGAATTCATTGAGTTTGATAAAGAGATACAGAGATTGAACAAGAAACTGGAAGTTGTCAGCAAGGATTTGATCATAACAAAATCCAAACTGGATAACGCGGGATTCCTAGCTAAGGCCGGCGATGATGTTATTGAAAAGGAGAAGGGCAAACTTGCGGAGTTCTCAAAATTAGATTTAGAACTCAGAAGTGCAATTAAAACATTGGAGACTTTTATAAAATGAAGAGACGTATCATTGTAATAACCGGTGAAGGCAAGGGCAAGACCACATCCGCCATAGGAGCGTCTGTCAGGGCGCTTGGCAGAGGGTTTAAGGTACTATTTTACCAGTTCATAAAGTCAAAAGATGCAGAATACGGAGAGCACTTGTTCTTTGAGAAGAGCAAGAAGATGAATATCGTCCGATTGGGAAAAGGTTGCAGAAAAGATTTTAAATATAGCGAAGAGGATATAAAGGCAGCGGTAAAGGGATTAAAGAGGATAGATATAGAGATGCACGAACTTCTTAAAAAGAACCGTACTAAAAAACAATTTCTGGTGGTCCTAGACGAAGTATCCTATCCGGTGGCATGGAAGTGGTTCGACGCTAAAGATGTGATCAAACTAATGGATAAATATGCAGATGTTAACTTTATACTCACCGGACGCAGTATGTCCCAGGAAATAATAGAGGTAGCAGATACAGTAAGTAACATTCAAGAGAACCGCCACGCATATCAGAAAGGGCTTAAGGCACAGATTGGAGTAGAGTTTTAATTAATCTCATCCTTTGTATCAATAACCCTTTTAAAAACGCTCTAGAAACACTAGTGATTTCAGCTCTAGAAACAGTGAGAGAAAAGTATATCAAAAACTAAAGTTTTTGATACATAACTAAGCTGTAACTTACTTTGTTTTTAATGTGTTATAAACTTCTAACAGGTCTGTTTGATAGTTTATTTTATTCTCATAATCAAAACTGAAAAAATGAAGAATGTTCTTGATCTTGTCACAAGGTTTTCAGGTCTGCATTCCAACGTTCTTATTACCGGAGAACGCGGAACAGGAAAGGAGCTGATAGCCAGGCAGTTACATCTAGAATCCGACAGGGCTGATAAGC
>JAPLFT010000288.1 GCA_026390535.1 Pseudomonadota bacterium | reverse complement strand
AGAGAATCTATCCTTATTTTTGCAGATTTTATAACGAACTTATCAGTGAGCCTTACTTCGATCTCTCCGTCCATGTCCGTTGTAAAGTTCTCTATATCCTTTAGGATTAGACTGCCTATGGGAAAGAAGTTAAATTTTTTGAATTTTGATCTTAACACATATGTATTATTATCCTCTTTTATGATCTCGCCCTGAGCCTCTTGATCGAATATATTAAATTTAACGCTGATATGTTGTCCTAAAGTAAGATTAAAATCTACAGGTTTTAACTTTTGTTTACCTATAATAAGATCAAATCTGTTAAATTTTATGTTACCAGAAAGATTTTTCTGGTTTTGTTCTACATCTCCTTTTATGTTAACTCCACCATTAAGTTCCGTGTTCCTTTTTGACAGTATGGCAAAATCAGAGAGTACAAGGTTCTTGGAAATCACATTCATATGAAGATGCTCGTTCTTCCTTATACCCTTAAAATCCAGCCTGCCTTTACCCTTTATAAGGTAAAGATCATTCACAGAGAGATCACCTTTATCCCATATAAAATTAGCGACAAGTTCAGTGAATCTTTCTGAAAAAAGTTCAACCCCCCTTACTCTAAGTTTTGAATCTAATTTTATTGTATTCCACGACGGATATCCATCAAATTTCACTGTTGCATTGACTAATCCCGAAGGGGTTCCAGGCAGTTTTTTTTGTTTTCTAAACAATTTATATATATCTTCGCTGTAGGCATCTGTAACAGTGCCATAGCCTTTCATTGTAGGTCCAGGTGTTTTATCAAACCTGAGTTCTGTATAACCTGTATAGTTTGAACTTCCTACTTTCCCTTTTACATCCTTAAATGAAAGAATATCCTTATCGTAAATTATCTTGGTATCGATACTGCCCAGATAATAACTATCCAGGAGCTCTGATTCCTTAAAGGATATTTGTCCCTCATTTTTAAAATCACCGTTTTCATCAACGATTAACTTTGTAGAGAGTGTCCCATAACCCTTTAGAGGAAGATCCGCTATCCTTCCATAGGTATTCATAGAGAATGTATCGGACTTTACATCAAGCTCTACAGTCTCTGTATCTCTTATCCACCCGGATACCACCATAGAGTTGTTTTCACTCTTTGCCACAAAGTTATCAAAATAAGCGCCCTTAGAACTAAAATGAACAAACCCATATACGCTTCCGTTTTTAAAATCCAGGATAGAATTTGCCTTAGTCGGTAAAAGTCCTTTTTCCTTCAAGATCCAAAAATCCTTTATCTTTAGATCAAAAAGTCCTGATATTTTAAACTCCGGTTTAACAGAACCTGAAAATGTAAAAGGACCGCCTATCGTAAAATATGAGAGGCAATGTTTTATATTAAAAAGTTCAAGATATTTTGAAAGTTCTATATCGTGAACATAACCTTTTCCTTTTATAGAATACGGAGTTCCCATAGATATTGCAGTTTCCTGGATTTCTATACTTTTTGTTCCATCTGATACATCAAACTTTGAAAGTAATATCTGGTTCTTGGAATATTTTGCGGCTATCTCCATCTGAGGGATTTTGTATGAAGACCAGGAAAAACCTTTTACTCTTATATCGCCGTCTATAGTCGATTCTTTAAAATTCTTAAAAATCTGTCCCGAATATTTGCCGTTTGCCGATAAAAATCCTCCGGGGTAGTCCTGCCCCGATTTAAATTTTAAAATCTTGGAATATTTTTTACTTTCATCAAGATTAAAATCTACATGCCAGGAAAGATCCAGTTTTAATTGTGACACATCGGAAAGATTAGAGGCAAATCCGGTTACTGCAGATTTTCCACCGATAAAACCCATATTAAGTTTTTCAATCTTTATTAACTTATTCTTTACATCCATTTGAAAGTAGATGCTGGAAAGATATTCTATTGGACTTAATATATTTTCTGCATTTAATTTAATAACATAATTGGATATCAATCCCCTATAAAATTCTATGTCCAATTTAGGTGTAGAGATATCTATGTTTTTATCGTTAGACCCGTTTATCTTTATTCTAAAATTGGCATTTGTTATTTTTGCACCTTCAAGTTTTGCCTTAAGGATATTATCGACTATTTTAGTTATATTAATATCCTTCAGATCTATCGGTTTTGTATCTGATTTGACTTCCAAATATAAACTTGGCGATTCAAGATTGACGGCAGATACGCTTATTTCGCCTCTGATCAATTTTATCAAATTAAACCTTATTACCGCATTTGGGGCAAAAAGGTTCAACTTTATTTTTTCATCCTCTTCTTCCGCTTTAAGTTTTTCTACGATGATAGCTGGTCGAAAATAGGAGAATTTTATATCGCTGACATCAACCTTCATGTTCAGTTTATAATAGGCCTGGGAAATAACGAATCTTTTGGCTATATATCTGATCGCTACTTAATCAAAAAGGAAAAAAACCGCCACAATCACAACAAAAGTGAATACTACGCTGAAAATAAGTGCTCTTTTTATCATTAACTATTTACCAATTACCGCCAATCTTATCTCTACATCCCTGTAAGAAGGTGCTATGTTTGATATTCCCTTATAACTGCTTTTTGCATTGTCTATGTCTCCTTTCATCTCATAACAGATAGCCAGATAATATAACACATCGAGTTTATATCTATCGTAGGAACTCTCTTCCAGCAATTTGTTAAGGAATTGTATTGAGGTATCAAGGTCCCTGTGACGCTCAGATCTTGCAGAAGAATATGCGTAGTATATTTTAGATTCCGTAAGTTTATCATTATCATCGTTATTAATAGACAGATAATCCATTACTTTTTTAAAAGAGCCTGCAGCTTCATCCCAAAGCTCAAGCTCCATATAGGCTATTCCCAGATCAAATAGTGTTTTGTAATCATTCGGCATAAGGATATCCTTAATCCTGCTGTTAAAAAGTTCCACCACTCCTCTTACTTCCATATCCTCCACTAAGTCTTGTTGGTATTCTTTTTCTTTTGTCCTATCTCCTAAATATTTTTCAAGTTCGGAGATCATCTCATCTGTAGTCATATCAAGCTGTTCCGTATGAATTTTTGCCTGTCCCAAATCCATGTTATTTGAGAGCTTTATGGCTTTTTCCAGAAGAGCTTTGATCTCAGGGTTACCGGGTTCTTCTTCCAGCAAAGTAAAAAGCTTTTGCCCCGCTTTATCATACAGACCTTCAGAAATTAATATCTCCGCTTCCGACAGTGCATCAAGAATTCTTGAAGAAACTTTTATTTTTTTCTTTGTATCTATAATGGTTGTTTTCTGATCCGCAGAGTTTTCTACACGATCTTCAAATTCTTTCTTAACAAGGTCGTGTTCTATATCGCTGTGATCTACTTGCGTAAATTCCTGTTTTTCAAGATATTTTAATTCGTCATCAAGTCTTTCTTTTACCGATTGCTCAAATTTCTGTTCTTCTATCTTCAGTTTTTCCCTTTCAAAATCTATAATCGCAGTATGTATTTTTTTGATAATGTCTTTTGTATAAGTCGCCCCGTCTTAAAATAAAGCCCGGTCAGGTCATTTATATATGACATATTTTCGGAAGAATTGGTTAATGCGAGGTTGAGTGCAACATCAAGCAGATTATATTCGGATCCACTTTTTAATTCAGAGATAATCGAATCTATATTTTGATCAACCTTGCTTTTTGCGCCTCTTTTATATTCCTTCTTAACAATCTCCAGAAGGTCTTCCACGCCTTCCTGCCCCAGTTCCTTTATAATCTGCAGTATCTCTATGGCCTTATCCATAAAACCCGCGTATTCATAGTGTTGAGCAACTATTTTATAATAATAACTGGCTTCTCCATACTGTTTAAGTTTTCTGAATATATTAGCAAGTTTTAGTATAACCTCCGTATCATCAGGATCTATAGACAAGATCCTTTTACAAATCGCTATGGCTTTTTTATAGTTTCCTTTTTCTATGCTGAGGGTTAGGAATTTTTCCAGAAATTCTATAGCTTCATCATATATTGCAAGTTCCTGATAGCATTGTGATATTTTAAGAAGCAAATTTTCATCATTCAAACTCACATCCAAAATAGATAAAAAACAGGAAAGAGCCTGTTCATAATTACAGGCGGCAAAAGCCTCATTGCCTTTAAGGTAAAC
>JAPLFT010000142.1 GCA_026390535.1 Pseudomonadota bacterium | reverse complement strand
TTGGGAGAAACGGTTATGGATGAAATACTTACAAGAAAATTGCATGAGTTGGCCTCAAATTGTGGAGCAGACCTTTTTGGTGTTGCTAATGCCAACGATTTTTCAGAATACACAGATAAGCATAATCCATATTTTTATGTTGACAGTGCAAAAAGCGTTATTGTTATCGGCTATCAGATAGGTGATACTGTATTAGACGCTTTAATCAAACCGATAAACGGGAAAGGCTATGTGTATTTTATCAATGAGATTCTGGGAAATATCGCCCATGAAATAATATCTGTTCTTCTTTTGGAGAGAAAAAAGGCTATATTAAGTCCTAATAACGGCATATTTGCCAAAGATACAGCAGTATTGGCTGGATTAGGAACGATAGGCAAGAATAATCTCTTGATAACCGAAAAATTCGGTTCCCATACAAGGCTAAGAACCATAGTCACAGATGCGGAGCTTTGTAAAACCTATGGAAAGCCAAAATATTTTTGTGACAATTGCTCAAATTTATGTTGGAGTGCATGTCCCGCAAATGCTTTTTCAGAAGGTCGCTATAACAAAGGCGCATGTTTTGAATACACGAAGAGTCATGTCAAAAAATTGAGTGAAAATGCCATTTTGGGTTGCAGAGAATGTGAATTAGCTTGTCCAGCATTTGCTTGTTAATTATATTGGGTTATAATTCAATAGGATATTGCGAAAAATCTAAACCCGATAATGAAATTGTCTCATATAAGATGCTCTGGATTGATAGGGATTAGAAAAGGAGAAATTTATGGGTGTAAGAGATCATGTCTTTTCAGATATATTATCAAGATCAGATATAGAAAATAAAAAGGTACTTGATGCAGGCACAGATGATATAGGATGTTCACATGAATTCTTAGCAGGATTAAAACCATCTAAGCTTATTTCCATTTCAATTGACAAAGCTATAATAACTCAGTGTGAGAAGAAGCTTTCCGATGAATATCGAGATTTTGTAGAATTTATATCAGGTGATGTGACTAACTTAAAAAATCTATTTCCAAACAATTATTTTGATGTAATAATGGCTGATTTTCTTATAGCGGCTGTTGCTGGATGGTGCCCATTCATGGAAATAGATGCAATAAAGGAGCTTTATCGGGTGTTAAAACCTAATGGGATAATTATATTTGTTGGATTTGAAGAACCTTCCTATATGACCACTACTCTAACCGAAAAACTTATATTGGCTTTAAACGATTTTCGTGATTTAACTCGTATTCTTACAGGAGAGAAGATATATCGGGAGTTTACTTTGGGCTGGATGTTAGATAGACTTGGGGATTTTGGTTTTAAAATCACAAAAGTAAAAAAATATTATGAAACATATACTTTGGACTTTTTAGATAAGCAGTATAACCACATTGCTAATATTTTAAGAAAAGAACAAGATGAGCAGTTAAGAATCGCTTTGTTATCAAAACTTCGGAAAATGATTGAAAAAGGTAAGGAAGATGAAGAGTTTCAGGAAGGCTATCAATGCAAAGATGGCGGATTTATGTATGCAATAAAGGCTATGAAATAGAATATGATCAACGAAATCACAGAAAAGCTAAATAAATACTTTAATGAACACGTAGAAATTTTATTTGCTGTCCTTTTTGGCTCAATAGCAAAAGGAACAGCAAATAAAATGAGCGACATTGACATCGCTGTGATGGTTGACCCAAAGTTTGACAAATCTTTTCCTTATGGTCATCAGGCGGAGTTGATTGCAGACTTTATGCGAATACTGAAACGCAATGACGTAGACGTAGTTATCCTGAATGATGCAAAAATTCTGCTCAAGCACCAAGTATTG
>JAPLFT010000196.1 GCA_026390535.1 Pseudomonadota bacterium | reverse complement strand
TTTTTTCATCATTAACGTATGCACCACCACCCTGGATCAGGCGACGGGCCTCTGACTTTGATGTGACAAGTCCTGATATTGTTATAAGGTCAACGGCAGAAATGCCGTCCGATAGTTTTTTAGAATCTATATTAAATACCGGCACACCCTCTAGTTCTGATCCATCACCGCAAAACAGGGCCTTGCTGGATGCCTGAGCTTTTAATGCCTCAGCTTCGCCGTGAAGAATACGCGTCGCCTCAAACGCGAGCACGGATTTTAATGTCCTTATGTCCGTTATCTCTTTGAAGATGTCCTCTATCTCTTTTATTTCAAGATAGGTGTAACACAGGAAGAACTTTTTAACGTCCCTGTCATCCACGTTTATCCAGTACTGATAATATTCGTAAGGAGATGTTTTTTCTCTATCCAGCCAGATGGCTCCCTTGGCAGTTTTACCCATCTTGTCACCGATGGCGGTCATCATCAGTTCAAATGTCATGCATTGCACGTCGGAAGTATTTATTCTTCTGGCAAGGTCCATACCCATAACCATGTTGCCCCATTGGTCCGCACCGCCGATCTGAAGCATGCAATGCTCATGTTTATTGAGGTAAACAAAATCGTATGCCTGGAGCAGCATGTAACTGAATTCAAGGTATGTTATGCCTTTTTCCAGTCTGCTTTTAACACAATCCTGGGTCAGCATCCTGTTGATGCTGAAATGCCTTCCTACATCCCTTAAAAATTCTATAAGATTAAGATCTTTGAGCCAGTCAGCGTTGTTAACGAACAGTGGTTCAGGATCCTTTGGTATTATATTTCTTATCTGGTGTTCTATGGCTTTAAGGTTTTTTTTGGCTGATTCTTCTGTAAGGAGGTTTCGCATCTCTGTTTTGCCGCTGGGATCCCCTACCATTCCGGTACCACCGCCAAGGACTATGATGGGCCTAAGGCCGGCAGATGCAAATCTTGATACGGTCATCAGGGCGTACATACTGCCAAGGTGCAGGCTGTCCGCGGTGGGGTCAAATCCTATGTAGAAGCTTTTGCCTTTGGGATGTTCAAGCAGGTCTTCGACTAATTTGTAGTCGCTGATCTGGTATATAGCACCGCGATCTTTTAGTATGTCCAATTTGCTCATAAAATACTCCACAAAATTATCATATTGGTATAATAGTATAACCTGTTTGCAATTAACAGAATAATAATTGATTCACCAAAACGCCCGGATGGTGGAATTGGCAGACACGCTAGGTTCAGGGTCTAGTGGGAAACCGTGGGGGTTCGAATCCCCCTCCGGGCACCAAAAAATAAAAAGGCCAGCCGCAAGGTTGGCATTTTTGTTTTTTGGAGTCTTGGGGAGTGAGCAAAACCCTCTGCAACTTTAAGTTGCGGGGCGTTCGAAAGCGCTCAGCGTCGCTTATTGCGGAGCGGATATAAAATATTTATTCCTTACGCTTCGCGAGTCACGAAGTGACGAGCAATCCCCCTCTTTTGCAACCAAATCAGGGTATGTGTTCTGCTAAGTTTATATATCAAAACTTATAATTTTCAGTATACATGATCTTCGGGTTATGAGCGGATATTAGCTACAACGACGTAAATGATGAAATGTTTTGACTCTTAAGTACTTACAAGAATCTAACTAAACAAATCAGCCCCTATCAATTACTTTCTATTACTCTGGATTACTCTCTATTACTCTCTACTTGCACCCTAGGGGGAAGTCGTCTATTCCTGAGTCTTTAATGTATCCACTCCCGCAATTCCCGCAAGAACTGATCTCTCTAAAAAGGTGCACGCCTCGAAAGCTGATTTTAGGGTTTTTACACAAAGCTCTGGAAGGGCTTAATTAGCACCAATTTTAAAATAAAATTAAATAGTTATGGGACTTTTGTATATTTGGTCATTTGTGGTCATTTATGGTCGTTTTTAGATATTATGTTCCCAAATTGTTCCCCAAAATTAATTACGTGCAATTGGTGTAACCCAAGCATTCATTTGTGTGCAGACGTACTCCCCTTGACTTCAGTTAAAGGAATATCCATTATATTCTTAAATAAAGGGAGGTTTCTATGAATAAAGAAAAAGAACTGCTCAACGATTATAAAATAGGAGAGTTTTGTTGTTTTGTAGATATACTCGGGACGGCAAACTTGATGAGTGAACAATCAACGTGGTACAATGAGTCGCTGATAAAGATATTTGAGATTATTGAGATATCTTTGAATGAATCAGTGGACTTATCTAACTCAGATAATAACTTGGAGCTAAGACAATACACCGACACCATTTGTATTATAGGGAATAATGCAGAAAGACTGGTTGCACTTAGCAAGAGCTTACAAGTGCAAGGATTTAAAAAGGGCATACTCTTGCAAATAGGGGTTGCTGATGGTGGCGTTTACGATTTATCTGGTTGCTCTTATATTAAAAATATTGAAAGTAAAAACCCGCATGCTTTTTATCAACTTTTAGCTGGTCCAGCCTTAGCAAAGGCTTATCTACTTTTAAAAGGTGTGAAGGGGCCAAGAATTCTAATAGATAATGCCGTTGAACTTAAGATGGAAGGTTCGCAAAAAATTAGTTGGGGGCCATTACTATTTCCATTAGATTCAAGGAAGGAAGTTTATTGGTGGGATGTAATTATTGACTTCGAAGATGTAATCCAAAAAAATAAGACAATATACAGAGAGAAAGCGACATTATGGAATTCTACTCCTCAGAAACTAGGATGCCAAGATAGAGATTTTCTTTTCGATCATGAAAAACGACTAGCCACTAGCTTCAACAAAGGGCTAGAGCACTTGGAAGAATTCGAAAGAGTAATAAAAACATACGATGAAATGAATTAAGCCTTAATATGCACGTCCCCAATTATTTATAGACGGGACAGCGGTAAGGTACCAGCGGTTGGAGAGGAAATACTACTCGAAAGAACTATTCTTTTGGCACCTTGAGGATAACACAAATGTGGTTTTGTTCGCAAGATAGGGGGTCAGTGTTACATGGCAAAAGCAGGA
>JAPLFT010000262.1 GCA_026390535.1 Pseudomonadota bacterium | reverse complement strand
GTCGTATTAGCACGGAAAATGCTAAAAGTTTCTTTAAAATTTTAGGTTCTTTGGTATTCAGTGTGGAAATGAACCTTACATCCATTTCAAATCCCACCTGCCCTCTAGGATTATAGGATCATAAGCATATTAGCCTATAATACTAATATGATCGTTGTTGAAAAAATCTAAAGCTTTCTACAATTATCTACGAATGTAACGGAAGGCTTTAATCCACTTCTGTCTTTGGTTGACACAGCACACATTGTGACATCCAATTCGCGTCAATATCCTACGCTTGGTTTTAGGTGGTATTAAATGATTCAACACTGATATTTTATGGTTCCATTTGATTCAGCATTTTCTCAAATTCTCTTGTATAACATTCAACTACTTTCCATTTTCCCGCGCAGTATATCTTAGGACTTAGACAATCGGCAGGTGGATTTTCACTATTTAATATAAAGAAATATGGGGCTATTGCTCCAAACCATTCATATTTCTTATCCCCAACTTTAGATACTCTCATATACTTACATTGTGGAATGATACTGAATGTGCCTTTCTCATAAACGTTTAGTTTACTTTCACTAGCCCTAACATAATATTTTATTTTGTTATCATATACTAACCACTCACTACTTTCCTTTATTGTTGTGATATTGGCATTCTCAAGGGAAGTAATACCCTTTTGTTGCCGCATTTTTTGTGATAAGTATTCTAGCATACTGTCATTATTGTCCAGGACATTTTGGCTATCTATTTCAATGCTAATATCATAACCCCTTTTATTCTCAATATCTTTACTATCAAGATATACCTCAACAACAATTTCAAAATTAGCGTCACTAGCAGCAGTCATGTCTGCCTCTTTAACTCGCCATCTTGTCAAGTTCCCTTCCCTATCCTTTTTCACATAGAAGCCACTCTCTCTATCAATATACAGTGCACCCTTTGCTCTATCTAAAGCTCTTTTTGAAAACTCTAACCCTAGTCTTTCTGGATGATCACAGAATATATAATTATACTTTTTTTCCTTTGACAAATGATAGTTTATTAATGTATTAAGGACACTTTGATATTCACTATATCTTTCAAGACGTTCTATTCCGCTCATTGTTTACCCATCTCCCTGTTAATGTAGGTGACTAATTGAAATCCACTTATGACCAATACAGATCCAATCGTCTATTATTTTATTCGCCAAAAACAGTATCGCTGGCAGATACAAAATATAACATATCTTTATACTAAAGCCATGTTTGAATTCTTGTAACCGCGCATGGATACTTATTTGTTTGTACTGCTCTGATTCAAACAATTCCTTAGCAATCATAGCGTATCCATCTTTCAATAGATGGCTGGCATCGGCGTAGTATTTGGCAGATCAGAAAGTGCCACATATCATTCTACAGCTGAAAACAGCAAGATAAATAGACAACTTTAATCCAAAAGCTGCAAGAATTCTTCTACTGTTAGATCCGTTTGCCTTATGATCCTTCTATTTGGATTGGTTCATTCAATTCTAAAGCACTTTCGATATAACATTTTATGGCATCTTTTGCCATTTCTCGGGATTCCTCGATAGTATCGCCGAAAGTGCATATTTCTGGAATAGCAAGGATAATTACATCATATCCACCCTCTTTGATAGGCTTAAATATTACAGTGTAGTTATATATTTTCATTTTATTGTCAGTTTGTTTCATTTATTAGATCCTTCCTTTATCTTGTTATCTTAGATACTGACCTAAAATATAAATAATCTAACTTATGTATCAACGTAATGAATCACTTTTTGTATACCTTCGTCAAATATTCATCGTGCTTTTCAGTTGGTAAGACAAATAAATGATTGATCTACGGTTACATTATATGTAACTGTTTAGTTGGTTAAACGCATCAATATCTAAAAACATAGATTTTATGCGGTTCTAACACTTTAAGATCAAAAACGTTATGTAAAAACGTGAAATAGAGATCCTTGATTTTATTGAGTTTTCTCCCATGTTTTTATACCAACTAAACAGTTACCATTATATATTACTTGACAGAATCTAGCAACAGATATATATAAAAGATAAACATTATACTGTAACGATATACGCTGTTGAAATGGAGATACTAAAATGCCAGTTATGAGAGTAAATAAAAAAAATCAGGTAACAATTCCTG
>JAPLFT010000215.1 GCA_026390535.1 Pseudomonadota bacterium | reverse complement strand
GGTTCTGTTGCACTCGATCAAAGAAAATATAGGTTATATAGTCCTGATGATCCTTTCTCTAGCATTGGTAAGAGTTTTATCCGACCTTGGAACAGTGTATTACATAATCAGTCTTTTCAAGATTAAGATAGGAAGTTCGATATTTCCCGTTGCTGTTTTTATAATGTCCGTATTTACCACGCTACTGATGGGAAATAGTTTTATAACCTTTACTTTTTTAACACCTCTGCTGCTACCGATAGCCGGACAATTGGCAGGAAACACAGGACTCATGATGACCATTGCAGGAATTTTAGAAGGTGGTATAGCAGGCGAAATGTTAAGTCCTTTTTCGCCAACATCTGTAATCACTTCAAGTATTTACAAGATTTCCTCTGTACGGCACATAATTACACAATTACCTTATGTGATATTAGCTTTGATTTCTGCAACAATCCTTGGATTTTTGATGGTGGGAAGCGATATTTCCCCATGGATAAGTTACGGTGCTGTTCTAATATTCGGACTTGTTGTTATGTTTAAAAAGCCTATCTATAAAATAATGTCTTGATTTTTGTAACATCTATCTGTATAAACATTACCAGGTTATAAAAGAGGTAGAGGAGGATTTCTAAATGAGTAATGAAAAACTCTTAGCTATCGTTAGTGAAAGCGAAGAAATGAGAAGCATCATGGACATCATAGACCGTGTCGCTAGAAGTAATATTAACATAATAATCACCGGTGAAAGTGGAACAGGCAAAGAACTTGTAGCTAGAGAGATTCATGTCAGAAGCAACAGGGCAGGTAATCAATTTGTTATAATAAACTGTGCATCTCTTAATGAAGATCTCTTTGACAGTGACCTATTCGGTCATGTGAAAGGAAGTTTTACAAGCGCCATAAATGATAAAGTCGGATTCGTTGAAAAAGCAAATAACGGCACCATTTATCTTGATGAAATTACGGCATTGTCGCCGAATATGCAGGCAAAACTTTTAAGATTCGCACAGAGCGGAGAATATAATAAAGTCGGTGATCCGACTGTCATGAAATCCGATGTAAGAATAATTTCATCAACAAATAAAAAACTTGAAAACGAGATAAGAAGTAATTCTTTGAGGGAAGATCTTTTCTATAGATTAAACACCATCGTCCTAAGGATTCCCCCTCTAAGAAAAAGAAGAGAGGATATCCCGGTATTGGTTAAGACCTAAGACCTTTATGGGAACAAGTTTTAAAGATATAACTCCTGAGGCAATGGAAATCCTTACTCTTTATCCCTGGCCTGGAAACGTCAGAGAACTTGCTAACTGTATAGAGAGAATAAAGGTCATGTTGCCGAGAGAAACCGGCGGTAAAAGAAATATAATAACCCTCGATGATATACCGACGGAAATGCAGAAAGCAGCAAAGAGCACAAGTACTACAAACAATGCGTTCCCCCAAAAACTTTCCGACATAGAAAGGGAACACATCCTTAACACACTACAGTATTTCAACGGTAACAAGAGTAAGACATCAACGGCGCTGGGCGTTACCTTAAAGACACTCTATAACAAATTAAATAAATACGAACACGAAGGCTGGATATAATACCAATCGGTGTAGTTTACCGTACTGTATACATCCGATAAATCTTAAATAAAATTTAACTGTAACCCTCGCTTTTTGCCCGTTCTAAATCTACATTCACTAAAATCCATATTGAAGTGTTTACTGGAAGTAGGCCAGATGGATTTTAGCTGTAATTTAACTTAATTTTAAAACGCATATATTAACATGTGTTTTAAAATTAAGTTAAATTACAGCTCCGTTTATGTAGATTAAGAACAGGCACCCAAAAAGCTGCGTAAGTTCCAGTTAAATTTCATTCAAGATTTATCGGATGTGCACAGGACATTTCTTAAAGATTGGGGTTCTGGTTTTTATCTACATAGACAAAACCGCTTAGTTCGCCGGAAGTTTGTCTTATATCCTTATTGATGTTGTCTATTTCTTCTATATGATCTTTTAGCGTCATATCTTTTATTACATCTGTCTTATAGAGAGCATATGTAAGTTCCCCAAGATGCTGGAACTTTTGTTTTCTGCTTCTTTCCATTATGGATTTTTTCATCATTAGTTTCGCTATGGATGAAGATTTTTTGAATAGATCCAATGTCGAATTGATAAAACCCTTAGCACTTGCCATAAGACCCTCCGAACATCTAGTCTTATACTCAATTATAGGTATATCTGTCAAGGCAACTACTTGTCTTCTTTGTAGTCACATTCCTTGTTCGCACAGACATAGCTGTCTTTTTTCTCTTCCATCAGCTTAAATCCGCACTTCGGACAGGTTTTATTAATGGGTTTATTCCATATTGCAAATTTGCATTTAGGGTATTTTGAACAGCTGTAGAAAGGTTTTCCTTTTCTGGTCTTCCTTTCTGCCATCTCCCCTTCTCCACACTCTGGGCATGGAATGCCTGTTGAAAAGGATTTAGTTCCCTTGCATGCCGGATAATTTACACAGGCAAGAAATTTTCCAAAACGTCCCTGTTTTATGACCATGTCACTATTGCATAGGGGGCATTTTTCTGTAGTAACTTCTTTTTCCTCTGCCTGAATATTTCCGTTCTCTTCCTTTTTAAAGTTCATGGTAGTTTTACAGGTCGGATAATTCGGACAGGCAAGGAACTGCCCACGTCTGCCCCATTTAATAACCATCTTCTGACCGCATTCCGGACAACTAACATCCGTTGGGGTTTCCTCACGTTTTACATCACGCATATTCTTGTCTGCACTCTTCAGGCTTTTTGCAAAACCGGTATAGAAACCTTCCAAGACCTTAATCCAATTTAATTTTCCTTCCTCTATCTTATCAAGTTCATCTTCCATCTCTGCCGTAAAGTCTATATTCAGGATCTCTGCAAAAGACGTAATCAAAAGATCAGTAACAATGATTCCCAATTCCGTGGGCTTTAACTGACCACCGCTCTCTTTTTCTACATAACCCCTTTCCTGGATTGTAGAGATAATTGTCGCATAGGTAGAAGGACGGCCTATGCCTTTTTCTTCCAGTTCTTTTATCAATGTAGCATCGTTATATCTGGCCTGAGGCTGAGTAAATTTCTGCTGAGTTTCAATATTTTCCATTTTCGCCTTATCACTAATATTACAATTAGGGATATTTTTAGCCTCATCATCTTCTTCATTATCATCCCTAAAATCTATATATACTTTTTCGTAACCGGCAAATTTTAGGGTACTGCCGGTCGCTCTAAACGTATAATCATGATTGTTGTTCTTTACAGAAAAATCTATTGTTGTCTGATCATAAATAGACTGTGACATCTGACTCGCAATAAACCTGTTCCATATCAGCGAATACAATTTGTATTGTTCAGAAGAAAGGTAGGGTTTTACCTTTTCCGGAGAATGTTCGATCCCGGTAGGCCTTATTGCTTCGTGAGCATCCTGCGCGCTCTTTTTTGTCTTGTAAAAATTAGGGGTTTCCGGAAGATATTCCTTACCATAGGTGTCTTTTACATAATCCATTGCCCATTTTTGAGCCTCATCGCTTATTCTTACCGAATCAGTTCTCATGTAAGTTATAAGACCAACAGCACCTTCACTTCCAAGCTCAACACCCTCGTAAAGGGACTGAGCAATCGCCATAGCCCTCTTTGGAGTGAATCTTAATTTTCTGGAAGCATCCTGCTGTAATTTACTTGTAATGAACGGCGGCAACGGATTTCTTCTACGTTCTTTCTTTTCTATGTTTGCAATACTGGTTGTGCCGGCTTTTACAGCATTAACTATGTTCTGGGCATCCTCACCTTTTGCAACTTCGGCTTTTTTATCGTCTATCCTGAAAAGTTTTGCCCTTATCTTATTCTCATTTACCAGAAAATCAGCCTCTAATACCCAGTATTCAACAGGCACGAAATTCTTGATCTCGGCTTCTCTTTCTACAATTATCCTTACCGCAACGGATTGAACTCTTCCAGCAGAAAGCCCACGTCTGACTTTTTTCCACAAAATAGGACTTATCTGATAACCGACAAGCCTGTCTAAAACCCTGCGGGCCTGTTGTGAATTATATTTATCCATATCTATATCCAGAGGATGGGCAAGGGCATCTTTAACACCCTTTGATGTGATCTCATGGACCATTATCCTGTGAATAGGTTTTTTATTATTTTTCAATTTTTCAGAGATATAACCCGCGATGTGTTGTGCGATAGCTTCTCCTTCTCTATCCGGGTCCGGGGCCAGGAATATTTCATCAGCCGATTCTGCCGCCTTGGCAATATCAACAAGAACAGATTTTTTCCCCTTCATTATTACGTATGTAGGCTCAAAATCTTTTTTTATATCTACACCCAGCTTATCTATTGGAAGATCCATCACGTGTCCAACGGAAGCCTTCACCGTATAATCATTACCCAAATATTTTTTTATTGTCTTTGCCTTGGCCGGAGATTCCACCACCACAAGAGTCTTGCCGGATTTTACCGCAGACTTTGCCGACGCTGATTTAGCTTTTACTGCCACTTGGTGTCCCCCAAATCGTTTTTTGTTGTGTGGAAGGTACAGAAATTAATTCAAATAGTAAATACCAAAATTATCTTTTCCAATATATCCAGTATGTTCCAGTTCATCAAGATTTTTAAGGAGATCCGCCATGGGAATGCCGCTGGACAACAATAGCTCATTCAAATCAACGCCTTGCGGCAAAACCATGCCAAGGACGTTTTTGGCCGGATCAGATAACTCGGGCCTTGTTTTTGCAGATTTTTTTATAAGAAGATTATATTGAGCCAGAATATCTTCGGGTTCCGTGGCAATTATCGCTCCCCTTTTTAAGAGATTATTTACGCCGACGGATAGATCTGAATTAATCGGTCCGGGAACCGCAAAAACATCCCTTCCGTATCCGGTAGCAAGGCTTGCCGTTATAAGACTACCGCTTTTTTCTCCAGCCTCTACGACCAGGACCCCCTGGGAGAGTCCCGCGATTATCCTGTTCCTTTGAGGAAATGTCCATTTACTCCCATCTGTGCCTAACGGATACTCTGATATTATCAATCCTCCGTCGCTGAGTATATTATCATAAAGGTTTTTGTTTTGCATAGGTGTAATTACATCCACTCCACTACCCAAAACTGCAATGGTTTTTCCCTTATGTTTTAATGTAACCCTGTGAACCTCTGCATCCACACCCCTTGCGAGCCCGCTCACTATGCAGAACCCAGCCTCTATCAAAGTCGGTATAAATCTTGATACTATGACTTTGCCGTACGAAGTGAGATTTCTTGACCCGACCGAGGCAAAACATGGATAAGAAAGCAGCGATATGTCACCTTTGCAAAACAATATCACTGGAAAATCCGTTATTGTTTTTAATATCGCAGGATATTCATCGGAATCCGGAGTCAGTATCTTTACATTTCTAGAAACGGCTTCATCATATATTTTATCAACCAAAGTCCAATCGTTGAACTCATTAAGATAAGGCTCCAGATACGATCGACGGAGCAGATCAGATTTTTTCCATAAAGGCATTTGTATAAGAGAAAGGGCGATGTACTGCTTAATTTCAAACATTACTTTACTAGGCTACTTGGTCAGCTTCCTCATTAAAGATACAATTAACTTCTCTCACCGCAGAATATTTTGAATCACTTGCATGAACTGAATTTTTATCCTTGGAGATCGCATAAAGTTTTCTTATAGTACCTTCTTCAGCCTCTAATGGATTTGTCTTCCCAATAACATCCCTTGCCAGTAGGATGATCTATTATATCACATTTTGGGTCATTTTTTTTAGAAAATTTTGAGAAAATTAATAAAAATCAGTTTTATTTTTTTAATACCGTATCTCTAAGGAATGATTCATCCTGATCCGGAAAATTATTTATATAATGAAGGCCCCTGCTTTCTTTTCTGGACATCGCAGACACTACTATTGTCTCTGCCACTGTCACTATATTTCTTAGTTCTATCAGGTCCTTTGTAAGCTCATATCTCCAATAATAAGACTCGGTTTCCGCCTTTATTATCTCTATCCTCTTTAAGGCATTCCTAAGCCTGTCAAGGCTTCTGACTATACCTACGTTATGCCACATAGTCATTCTGAGTTCGTCCCAGTTGTTATGTATAAGGATCGTTTCTTCCGGAATTCTTGCCCAGGAAGATTCCCACTCAGGCATTCTGGCTTGTTTTTTGGGTTTTAGAATACAATTTTTTATGTTGTGTCCTATTATTTTTGAAAAGACCATCGCCTCAAGCAATGAATTTGAAGCCAGTCTATTGGCACCATGCAATCCCGTACAGGAACATTCTCCAACGGCAAAAAGACCTTTTATGCTGGCCTTACCATGTATATCAACTTTGATGCCTCCACAGCAGTAATGTGCGGCAGGGACCACAGGTATCCACTGGGTCGTCATATCCACTCCGATCTTTAAACAACGCTTATATATGTTAGGGAATCTCTGCTTTAT
>JAPLFT010000167.1 GCA_026390535.1 Pseudomonadota bacterium | reverse complement strand
GATCGATGCATGAACTAGTTTATCGGAATATATTGCATCATCCTGTGTTAATATTCCCTCGAACAGGGCAAGGTTGGCATCAAAACAAGAGCTAAAGAGTATTGCCTCCTCCATTCCGAGGAATTTCGCCATTTTCTTTTCTAACTCTATATGTTTATCCTGAGTACCGCATATAAATCTTACCGACGACATCCCATAACCGCGTGACTTCAATCCATCATGGGCAGCTTCCACCACTTCCGGGTGACTGCTCAAACCAAGATAATTATTGGAACAAAGATTTATGATATCCCTTTCAGGTGCTGTTTCCGGATACCTGACCTTGACCCTACCTGCCTGAGGGGAAACGATTATTCTCTCTTCCTTATATAGATGTTCCTCTTTTATGGATTTTAACGTATCTGTGTATATTTTTTTTGCGTTCGTGTACGACATTCTATTTACTCCCTGTGATTACAATTATTGTTTGTTATAGCTAAGACTTTTTCCGTTCTTATATTCTTCTCTGCCTCTATAAAGTCGACCAATCCAACACTATTTTTCCGGAATTTCCCGACGCCATAAGTTCAAAACCTTTTTCATACTCGTTGATAGAGAACCTATGTGTGATTATCGGTTTAATATTCAATCCGCTCTGTAACATGGCCGTCATCTTGTACCATGTTTCGAACATTTCACGTCCATATATACCTTTTATAAACAGTCCCTTGAATATCACATGCCCCCAGTCAATACCGGCGCCGTTGGGTAATATTCCAAGAAGAGCGATCTTGCCGCCTGCCCTCATAGTATCCAACATGTCGCTAAAAGCTTTTGCGTTCCCGGACATCTCCATTCCAATGTCAAAACCCTCTGTCATTCCTATGCTCTTCATTACTTCTCTTAAGTTTTTCTTTGAAACGTTGATACAGTGCTCAACTCCAAGTTTTTTTGCAAGATCAAGACGATATTCATTAATATCTGTAATAACGATCTTTCTAGCTCCAACATGCTTTGCAACAGCAGCCGCCATTATACCTATTGGGCCTGCGCCTGTTATTAAAACATCCTCACCGACTAAATTAAAGGACAAGGCTGTATGGACTGCATTTCCAAACGGATCAAATATCGAGGCTTCCTCATCTGATATCTCCGCTGGAATAGGAAAAACATTTACCGCCGGCATTTTTAGATATTCAGCAAATGCCCCGGGAATATTGACGCCGATACCTTTGGTATTTATACAAAGGTGACGGGTCCCTGCCCTGCAATTTCTGCAATGGCCGCAGACTATATGGCCCTCTCCGGAAACCCTTTCTCCTACCTTAAGACCCGTAACCTCTTTTCCCATTTCAACTATTTCTCCGACAAATTCGTGTCCTACATGCATCGGCACGGGAATAGTTTTTTGAGACCATTCATCCCAGTTATAAATATGTACATCCGTACCACATATAGCTGTCTTCTTGATCTTTATAAGTACATCATTCTCCCCCACTGTAGGCCTGGGGACTTCATCCATCCAAATACCCTTTTTAGGATATTTTTTCACTAATGCCTTCATCTTGAAACTCCTCTAAAAAAATTAGTTTTCCAATACCAAGCGAATTATGGTTTAATAACAAAAAAAACACAACTAAATGTTGGGAGGTAGTGATATGTTTTATTTGCTCATCGCCTCTTTTATATGGGCTTTCTCTTTTGGCCTTATAAAGGGGAAACTCACTGACCTGGATCCCAGTTTGGTATCTTTTCTAAGGATATTTATATCATTTATAATATTCATCCCCGTATTTAAATTTAAAAAGATTAACAACCCAAAATTATTGATTCATCTCCTGGTAATAGGCTCAATACAATTCGGACTAATGTACATATCGTATATATATTCCTTCAGATATCTAAAAGCTTATGAGGTTGCATTGTTCACGATCCTTACTCCGATATATGTGACCATAATCAATGATCTTTTTAACAAACGACTCGATTATATGTCCCTTATTTCCGCGATAGTCGCAATAATGGGTGCATGGGTAATAGTGTATTCCAGATTCGAATATATGGATTTCATCACCGGCGCTTTAATGGTGCAAGTTTCAAATATATGTTTTGCTGTCGGCCAGATTTATTACAAAAAAGTGATGTCTAAATATCCATTGATACAAAGTTCCGATATCTTTGCGGTAATGTACTTTGGAGCACTAATAACAACAGGGCTTTTTACTCTGACGTCCGTTAAATGGAGCAGTGTGTCAATAAACAGCAGCCAACTTATGTCTTTACTGTATCTTGGTGTTGTTGCATCAGGACTTGGCTTTTATCTTTGGAATGTCGGTATACTCAGATCAAAAATTTCCACTCTTGCCGTAATGAATAACGCCAAAATTCCTCTGGCCGTTTTGTGTTCGATCTTTGTTTTTTCGGAACACGCTGACTGGCTAAGATTAATCATCGGCGGCAGTATCATGATAATTTCCGTCGTTATAAGTGAAAAATATTCCTATCCAAAATACCTCGGATAAATATAAACTATTACTTAACCGGCTCTAATTTTTCCTTTAGCTCTTTACCGACTTTAAAGAAAGGAAGTCTTTTAGGAGCAACTGTAATCGACTCTCCTGTACGAGGATTTCTTCCCGTGTACGAGCCGTATTCCTTATTAACGAAGGAACCAAAACCCCTGAGTTCTATTCTGTCACCTTTTTCAAGCGCATTTTTCATTTGGTCAAAGATATTGTCGATAATCATTTCTGCTTTTTTCTTCGGTATGTTTGCATACTCTGCATATTTTAAAACCAGATCAGATCTGTTCATCATATTGAAGCCTCCCTTGATAAATGCATACTATTTAAAATCTTTAATCATGTCAAGTTATTAGCACTTAATGACAAATACCCCAAATAAAGATAAAAAGGCAATATGAAACCAATCATACTTGCCCTTTTTAGCATGTTTCTCTTGGCAGCCTGTGCCCACACGAAGAAAGACAATATAAAATGTGAGGATGTACTTCTTGTGGCTTGCCCTATAAGGATAACCGGGTGTGCGGATAGAATAAAAACAGATAAGACGGATTATTTGATTGACCCTGTAACTGAAGATGCCAAAAAAAATCTCGCAAAAATAACAAAAAAAAGAAAGAACAGCGACTTCAAGGAAATAAAAGTAACGGTACAGGGATATACCGTTAAGGAAAAGGGGCACTTTCCGAATCCTATGGCAGAGTTTGATGTATTCAAACTGGAGATCATCAAAACAAGGTAAAAAAACAACATTGTTGTTGCTGAGTTGTTTAATTTACTAATAAATTAAACATGTTACATCTTTAATAATTACTTGACTTTATTAGTATTTTATGATATAATTCTATTTATAACATGAGTTTCCTGTTATAGGGAAACTCAGAGAGAAGAGATATGAATACTTATAGAAAAATCGTACTTACTACACTAGTGCTTATCATAATAATTTTCATTTCTTCCTGCTCGGTATCTTTTAGACGTTCCAATAGAGCATCCGGTGATGTACAAGGTTCAGGATCTTCTGACAGTTTAACCGTAGATCCACCTATTTTTAATCCGGCCGGCGGCAGTGTAAAACGCGGAATTGGTGTTTCCATTATGTCAGCAACAGAGGGTGCACAAGTCTATTATAATATTGGAGACGGGACACAAGCTGATCCAAGTCCAGGCATAGATCTATTATACGATGAATCCAATAAACCCGTCATAACCCATAATAATATGGTCATAAAGGCCAAATCTTTTAAGACAGGCTACACTCCTTCAAATGTTGTTTCATACAACTATGCGCTCACACCTCAAATATTCGTCGGTGGTGCATTTACAACTTACGGCAATATATATAACAAACTAGTCCGGGTTAATTCCGATGGAACCCTTGACAGCTCTTTTAATCCTGGTACAGGCGCGACCGGGCCTAATGATAACATACGTTCAATACTAATTCAGAGTAATGGCAAGATCTTAGTAAATGGATACTTTCAATCTTTCAATGGAGTAGTTCACCATGGCCTTGTAAGATTAAACAGCGACGGTTCGCTGGATACCTCTTTTGATCCTAATTTTATTACTGAAACAGATTCCATAACAATGCAAAATGACGGTAAGATACTGGTTGCCGGAGTTTTTAAAAATCCCGATGACACAAGTTATCATGGAATTATACGCCTGAACACAGATGGCTCATTAGATACATCTTTTAACTCCGACAGATATAAAATAGCAAACCCCATCCTTATGGCCGGTATGGTAATTATTCAACCTGACGGAGAAATACTGGCAATAGAGAATTTCGTTTCAGGCGGGACCCCACACGGCCATGTAGTAAGATTAAACAATGATGGTACACTGGACCCGTCATTCAATGAAAATGATTTTAATTTTTATATTGATAAAATCTCTCTCCAGGATGACGGGAATACAATAGTTAC
>JAPLFT010000041.1 GCA_026390535.1 Pseudomonadota bacterium | reverse complement strand
TGTCTGTTAATTTTAATTGAATAATTAGGATGATGCAGAAATTTTATATTTTTTCATAAGATACAAAAAATCATCACTAAGAGGCGTATGTTCTTTTTCTGGGAATGCAACACCAAAAAAAGTCATAAATGACCTTAAAAAATCAAGAGCATAATTAGAGGTAACAATAGAAACTGAAAAAATATTTTTTTTATCTACTAAAGGCGTTAAGCCATGCTGAGCTAAGTATACGTTTCTGGTCAGAGGACTAGCATGTATAAATTTAGATGTTGATGAGTACATTACATTATAGTCTTTCTCTAAACCACAGTGCTGTGCCCTCTTTTTTAAACTCATTTCATTATTAGCTGTCCAGTTTTTTATAATAAACATTTCTCCATTGCTTTTAGTTTTGAACCACTCTGGGCAATGTTTCTTAATTTCTCTAATTTCATCTTCAGATAATTTTAATTTTGGATTATCTCGGAACATTAATATCTTTTCAACATCTGCAAATCTTTCATATTTACTTATTAATTCGTTATAATTATTAGATTCTGTCATGTATTTAAAATTACAGTAAGTTTCAAAAACAGTTCTTTGTACCAAGGCTAATGGTCCTATGTGAAAGGATTCATATAGTTTTATTATAGAGCGTAAATAGTCATGCATAAACACCAAAAACAAACTTAATGTCGCATAATACTCATCGTTTTTTTTAATTTTTTTGTATATATCCTCTGTGTAATATAAATAGAAAGCATAAGTATTTACTAAATAGTTATAAACATCTAAATCTTTTTGGCTATCAATAAAACCAAGCAAATGTGGGCTTATTTCTTCCCAATAGTTTTTCCATTCAGGTGGGTTTTTAATATTATTCATATAATCTCTAATCTTAATATTCCTTTAACAATATAACACAAAATAAAACTCTTTTAAATCACCGTCACTCCGACAGCAAAAAGAACACCCCTATTACCATGCTGAGGAAGGCGAAGATGAAATATTTGTTCGGGAGTTTCTTGTCTCTCCAGTGCTCATATATCGAGGCATAAAAAGGCGTTAGGCTTGCAAGGCCGGCGACTATCGACGGGTGGCTTATCCTGGATATCGCATACAAATACAGGTAAATGGCGAGGAAGTTTCCCATAAATACGGAGGACAGCACTCCAAGCCTGATCTTTGCCGAAAGGTCCGCTATCCCGAATTTCAGTCCCTTAAAGTAATTTAATACTACAAGGAACACGACGGCAGGCATCGCCCTATAGAGGTTTACCGTCATGGAGCTCATTTCCGGAGCTATCATGAAGGCTTTTTTAGAGAACACAAAGCTCAGCGCCTCTATGTTTATGCCTATGAATGCTATTATGACTATCCTTATGGTCAACTCTCCCGCCTTTTTCTTTTCCAGCGCCATAAAGATCAAACAGAATATGAGGAACAGCAGGCCCACGACCTTATTTAAGGGCAGGACCTTGTGGAGGATAAAGTACGAATAGACCGCGATGAGCGATGGTTCAAAGGCCCACAGCATCAGCGTCCTTGCCGGGCCCATCTTTGCAAATGAGTGGAAGATCAAAAGGTCCGCGACGCCAACGCCCAAAAGCCCGCTCAAAAAGATCCAGGGCAGGGTCTCTATAGGTGCGTGCAACCCGCCTATGCTAACGGCGGCAACAAAAAAGCACACCAAGGCGATGAGGCTCTTATAGAGGTTAAACCTTACAAGGGTTATCCTGTTTACCAGGTTTGCATAGAACTGCGTGGATACGGCCCACAACAGACAACAAATGAATACTGCCAGGTATGCGCTCATTGCGGTGTATCAAGACCTCTTTTTAGCATAAATAAGACGTTATCGTTGGCGTTAACATATTCTATCTCTATATTGGGGTGTTCCTGTTTAAATACTCGGAAAACCTCATCTACAAAGCCCTGGCCTACTGTTTTTACATCTTTAAAATCCAAGATTATCTTTTCAAATTTATCAAGGGCCAAAAGGATCCTTTTAGCCTGTGATCTTGAAACATATTGCTCTTCTCCAAGATCACTTAGTTTTACCATAATATGTGTTTTGTTGAACCTGTAAGCATCATCATTAGGGCTATATTCCTTAAAAATATCATTCAGCTTCCATCATCGTAAATAGAAATTTTAATAAGCGTATTGTTCCTTTCAGTATTAACGCCTATAGAACTTCCCCCTGAATGATCCAGGGCGTTATTAAACATCTCTGTAAAACCGTAATAGCAGATGTCATATATATTCTCGCTTAACTGTTTAAAATCCTCTTTTAAATATTTATTCCAAACAGCATCTTCTGTCGTTTGGCCATCTATTTTAAAAATAAAAGTCTTATTTTTTATGCTATTCAAAGAGTAGACAACCTTATTTGTAATACCCGTTTTAAGGATCTTACCATCCCTAACCAATGCGTTTAAATGTCTATGCGCGGTTGTTCTGGAAACAGAAAAATGTTTACTTACTACTAAAACGATATCATTTGGGTGATCCTTTATATTTTTAAGAATGAACTCATCTATTTTGTGTGTAGTGTCTTTCATAATTAACCCTCTTGATAGTTATAGTATAAGTTATAACTGTCAAATTTGCAAGTTATAACTATTAAAAATTATAACATTATGATTTTTAACAATATTTTTGAGTTATAGCTTACAAAATCAAGGGAACAGTCAACATCTACCGACTTCCTGACAATTCCTAATGTTATTAAATCAAAAGCGTGCAAATATTTAGTTATGAAAAAATTAACAACTTATTTATTCCTGATTTGTTTTGTTGGATTAACTTATTCCCTGGCTGCAAAGGAAGTGGTCTTTGATAAGGAGACTAAATACGCACTGACCGCACAGAGTGAATTTACCGCATCCAAGGGATGGAGCTTTGATGATGTTAAACACGCATTAAAGTCGCCGGAAAAGGATGTGACCATCTATTTTGTGGAGCTGCCTGTAAAAAAGGATATTAAGGAGCTGGCCACAGAAGCGTGGAAAAATGTTGATCCTAAATTTAATATAAAAGCTGATAAACTTGAAGAATCGGATCATGGCGCGTGGGAACACAAATATAGCGTAAATTACAGTACGCCGGTTAAAGATAAAAGGATTGTTCTGGCTCTTGTGCGTGTATTAAATGGAACAGCGTATATAAATCTGATTGATGCCGCAGTTTCAGGTCTGGAAAAAAGAGGTGCGCAGGTTCAGATAGCTATAAACACATGGGCGCCAAAATCATTAAAACAGGAAAATCTAAGTAAAATCACGCCTAAAGTGTTTGATAAAAAAGACGCAAAAATGTTTGATAGTTTTATCTCATCAAATATGAAGGGATTGGAAATTCCAGGCGTTGCTGTAGCAATAATACAAGACGATAAAGTTGTTTATATGAAGGGGTTCGGAGTTAAACAAGAGGGAAGATCAGATAAAGTAAAACCCGACACATTGTTCATGATCGGTTCCGTTTCAAAATGTCTTACAACTCTTATGGTCTCTAAACTCGTCGAGGAAGGAAAACTTAAATGGAGCACACCGGTAAGAAAAGTTTTGCCGTCCTTTAAATTGGCGGATGATTCAATAACTTCAAAAGTACTTATGAAGCACACCGCTTGTGCCTGTACGGGAATGCCGCGTCAGGACCTTGAATTTGCGTTTAGCGCAGAAGGTACTACGGCAGAAGACGCAATAAAACAGATGGCTTTAATGAGACCTACGACGGGATTTGGAGAAACTTTCCAGTACTCAAATCATCTTGTTATGTTGGGTGGATATGCAGGGGCCAGCGCGTATGACAATAAAAAGGACCTACTCTCTGCATATAAAGAGGCTATGAATGACCTGGTCTTTAAACCATTGGATATGAATAATACCTTCGTAGAACTGCCAAAAAACATGGTGTCTAGATCTGCAAAACCGCATGGTCTGGATTTTAAGGAAAACACAGTGCCGATCTCTCAAAAAATAGAGGACTCACTTTATAGCGTGGCGCCTGCCGGGTCTATTTGGTCCACCGTCGGCGACATGTCAAAATACGTTATTATGGAACTCAATAAGGGAATAGATGAAAACGGGAAAAGATTATTTAGCGAAGAACAGATCATGCTCAGAAGGACTCCCGGAGTAAGGATAAATGACACGATGTCGTATGGCATGGGGCTGATCAACGAAAAATATAAGGGGCTCGAAGTGATTTGGCACGACGGCGGTACTTTTGGTTTTTCTTCTTATATGTTCTTCTTGCCTGAACAAAAAATAGGTGCGGTTATTTTAACAAACGCAGAGAGTGCCGGCCAGTTTTCTCTAAACATAAGAGAAAAACTTTTCAGGGCATTGTTTGAGCCGGGACTAAAATCAAAAATTACTTCACGAAAGGTAACAAATACAGAAGAGCTTAAACGCATATCGCTACAGGGACCGGAAATTTCCTGGATAAATTCTTTTGTAGGTAACTATAAAAGTACAAGCCTTGGAAAAGCCTCTATCCGACGTACTAAGAACGGATATGAATTTGTATCAGCAAGATGGACTAGCCAGCTTGGCTCATATAAGGACCAGGGCGGCGATAAATTACTTGTCCTAACAAGTGCTCCATGGGGCGGTATGTTCAAACTCCAGGCACAAAAAAAGCCCGTGAAAAAGCTGATACTTGATTTTGGACAAATGAAATACGAATTTATACAGGATTAATATGATCAGGGGTTAATACCCCCATTTACCCTCTATAAATAGAACGTATATGCGGTCTTTAAAAAAGGATCTTCTTAATACGGCTGTTGCAGAGCAGATACAATCATCTACAAGACATTCCTTACAGTTTCCTGTTTTAACACATGGTGTTTTTTTGTTTAGGCGTGTGGAATTCATAGGAGCTGCTATGTTTTTTATTCTATCCACACCTTCCTGAATGTTTTTAACTATTTTATTTGTTCCACAGACTATTATTACCTTTTTTGGACCAAATATTAATCCGGCCACTCTATTACCGGAACCGTCGGTATTAATGATTTCACCATCTATAGTTATGGCGTTTAGTCCCATAATAGAAACATCGGCTAATAGCCCCTGCCGTCTAATCTCAACAGAAGCCGCTGGAGATAATCCTTTTTTATAAGGATTTAGAATTTTATATTTGTCCTCGTTATTCAGAAAATAATCTCTTACGCCGGTTTCATCGGCCGTGACTGATCCGCAAATAATTACACTGGAGCCAGGGGCGACCAATTCTACAACTTTATTTTTAAGGGCTTCCGGTTCTTTAAAATAGTGCCCGGTAATATTTCTTTTTACCAAATTATCGATTGTTGTTTTCACAAGCTCATTCATGCGATCCTCCTCTAATCCATTGGAACAACTGATCTTAGATATGCCGGATCAATTGAATAAACGAGCTTTTTACCTTCTTTTCTTTCTTTTAAGAACTTTTTAGTAAATAAATCTTTTAGTTCTCTTCTGCCCATTTCTCTTGTTCTACCCAGGTCCTGTGCATATTCTTCCGAAGAGATGTTAATGAACTTGTTTAAGGCAAGTCTTTGTAACAACAAAACTTGAGAATTGCTTAGAGAGTGCTTTTCCTTTATTTTGGCTATTTTAAAAAGATATGTTATTTTTTTATCTATTTTATTTAGGGCTGCTAAAAGTGATTCTAAACAAAAATCTACAAAATAAGTAACATCATAATCGTTAGCAACAACATCATGGAATGCTTTTTCATACCTGTTGCCGTTGTTTTTTAAATGGGCAGAAATTGAAAGTAATTCAACAAATTTTAAATCATTCTTAATTGATTTAAAATAGAACAAAGTTCTAGCGGTCCTTCCATTTCCATCAAAAAATGGATGCACGTAAGCAACAAAATAATGCAGCAAGATGCCCTTGATCAAACCATGTTGATATCTTTTGTTGTTCACACATAGATTAATAATTTCATTAAGAGTAGGAATTATTTTTTCATGTTCTATCCCTGTATGATCACCTACATAAACAACATCGTTTCTAAACTTACCGGAAAAAGCCGCATCATCTCCTTCTAAGGTGTTTTTGGTTACAATTAAATGAATCTCTTTTATCAAATCAGTAGAAATCTTTTTATCTGAATTTTCTTTTATCCATTTCATAGCCTCATAGTTATTAACGATCATCCATTCATCTTTGCTTTTAGGACTTTTTTGTGAAGTTATCAATTGCTTGGCTTTTGCCCGTGTACTATTGGCGCCCTCATATATGGCAGATGTTATGGCTTCTTCTATTTTTGCATCTTTTAAAAATTCGTCCTTAAATTTACTTTTACTTTCAATTGTTTCATAGAGTTTGTTTCCCGTATGTTCAATCTCATTGATTTTTTTCTGTATAGCATCTGATGGGAAAAACCAAAATTTCTTGCCGATCGAATCAACAAAAAGTGGAATTGAAGCAAGTTTCCTGTGCTTCTGGATAGTGTTTTTTAACTCTTCCCAATCAGATCTTTTATAACCAAGAGATTCTAATCTATATCTAAGATCATCTAAAGGGATATACCTTTCCTGAGTATATTTTAACCAAATATCAGAATTTAAGAACTCAAAGTCTTTTGCGTTGAACATCATAATGATACACCTTAACATATTTGCTGCTAAAAATAACTAAAAAAGTAGCAGCAAATATGCCTATTTTAAATATTTCATTTAAATTCAAACAGTTATAACTGCTAATAAGTTGGCAACTAGTTATAATTAAAGAATATTTTTGAGTTATAGTACTAATTCAAAGCATAATCTGCCGCGGCTTCTGCGTGTATCCTTGTTGTGTCGAATGTCGGCACAGGGGAATCTTCCTGTTTGATGAGTAGAGGTATCTCTGTGCATCCGAGTATGATGCCTTCAGCTCCTTGTTTGTACATGGACTTTATTATGGCCCTGAATTTATCTTTGGCGGCGTCTTTTATTATGCCTACGCATAATTCATTGAATATTATGTCCTGCATAAGCTGCCTGTCACTCTCGCCCGGTGTGATCACGTCTATGTTATATTTTTCTTTGAGCCTATCTCTGTAAAAGGACTCTTCCATTGTTACCCTTGTTCCAAGAAGAGCGACTTTTTTTATTCCGGCCTCTGATATCTTTTCTGCCGTTTTATCCGCTATGTGTATCAGGGGGATCTTGATCTCTTCCTGAACATCATCCGCGAATTTATGGGCGGTGTTGGCACACAGTATCAACAGTTCAGCGCCGCCACGTTCCAGTACCTTTGCCCCATTTATCAAAAGACCTTTAGCGGTGTCCCAGTCTTTTCTTATAATGTGTTTTTGTATCTCCCAAAAATCCAGCGAGAACAAAATGCATTTGGAAGAATGGGTATCGCCCAGTTTCTGGTTCACCCGTTTATTTATCATGCGGTAGTATTCAATGGATGATTCGTAGCTCATCCCGCCAAGTAGTCCGATTGTTTTCATAATAAGGCAGAGATTACCCCAGGATATTGAGTTAATAAACAGGGAATAATTATCCATCTGTTTAATATACATTCACCCCCTGGGAGAATGCCCCAAAAGGATGACCCTAAAAACGTAGCATTAACAATAACTTGCCCTGACATACGTTATGGCATATTGGTTGCATAGTAAGCATCAGAGTTAATACCTTATGAGACTAAGTCTGACATTTATAATGATGTTTTCCTTTTTACTGGGGCTGCCTTCTGCCTATTCCCAACAAGAGCAGGAACAAGACCTGGGCCAGTATGCTTTACAAAAGACCATGACTGCCCTGTCAGAGGAACGAAACAATATTGCAGAAATTAACTTTAATAATGTTAAGGGTATTTCCGGAGAAAGAAAACTTATACTTAATCAGTTAAAGGAAAGAATAATTTCCAACACAGATTTTTTGATAATTAAAATAGGTCTACATCAGGATATTTCCAGAGAACTGGATTTTTATAACAATTCAAAAATAAGCAACGCGACGGAGTACTTACTTAATTACAAAGCAAACCTTAAACTGATACAATCTGTTTTTACTGAAGGTAATAACGGTGCCTCACCCATCGGCGGCCAGGAAAACAAAACTATATATATATCGCCTGTTCGCTCATCAGGCAAAATATATGGCGCAATAACAAGAGAAATATATAAGGCGCTCATGGAGAATCTTAACTCCGCTGACCCTGAATCCTGGAACCAGACGAGCTTTATATATACATTTGGTAATTCAGAGAATTTCAGACAGTATATCGATAAACGCTGTGCGGACATAGCAACCCTTAGGGACTCAAACACAGAAAATATCAGAAATATCGGAAACAATATGTCTTCAAGCACAGGTATGCTGGAAGACATGTATTTAATGATAAGCGGTAAAGAGCCGGTTGGTCCCCTTGCAGAGGGAGAATCTCAATTCTCTGATCTTGCTCAGATAAGTTTTAAATATCTTCTCAATAGTTATCTGTTTGGATTGGAAGTTATAAAACATAACCAATTACTCTATGCACCATCCGTAGATGATATATTTGCTGCTAATGATGTGGACGATAAATCTAAAACACAACAATTAACATTGCCTAAATCGCAAAATATATCCCAGGCAGTAGCCGACGCATTACGTGTTGATAGCAGAGGATATGATAAAAACATCAATCTGTCTGAAGTATCGTCAGCGGAACCGCCTACTACCTCAAAAGAATCTGAGATCAGTTTTAGAAATAAGTATAATTTTTCTCCAATAAAAAATACGATCGCAGAACTTAACAATAGAAAGAATGCCGATTATTTTACTCCATACATGAAATTACTCTCAACAACAGAGGCTGTTATAGCGGACTACGCAAACGAAAACATAAAGCTTTCTAACAGTGCCCAGGATAAAGCATATTCAATCGCAGAAGAATCAAAGAACTTTACCGTTGGATGTGAACTTGTACTTGGGGCGGCAAGTTTTATTTCTACTGCCGGTATAGGCTCTGCTGCAATGGCGACGATGATAGGTCTTGGAGCGGCAGATGAAACCAAGATTATATCCAGGGAAATAAGTGAGGGCGTACCAGCGGCAAACATAGTTAAAAACCACGTTGCAAGTGTAGGACTTTATCTTTACATGGCGGCAACAAAAATGCCTAAAGTCTCTGCGGCACTTTCCAGGACACCTCTTGTTCGTTTGGGCATATCCTCGTATTTTGCCATAGACCTTGGAACTTCTCTTGTTGAACTTGAAAAACAAAGACAGGTTGTAATGGATGCTGCCCTTTTACAACATTTTCTCCTAATCCATAACTGGCGTTTATTAAAACAACGTCTCCAAACCCACTTTCGGTGTCGCAAGAAAACATAACCCCAGAAGCCCCCAAGTCGCTCCTCACCATTTTTTGAACGCCAACAGATAAACCAGTGTTTGATGAATCTTTGAACAAATATTCTTCTGTTGATCCCGCAAAATCGGGGACTTTTGCAAAAACCCTGGATGAGAAACGGAAATCTATATTCGAGAATATAATTTTGTCGGATAAAAGAAAAAGATCCGAATTAGCTAAAGAATTAGGTTTAGCGCCTACGACTTTTGATAGATGGGAAAAGAAAATACGCGAAGCCTATGATAAATATCTGGAAACCGGCGAGCTTTCAAATAAGTATGCCCTGGTTGAGCCTGCGTTATCAAACGATTTTGCAGCGGGACTGGACCCTACGCGAGAAGCTATATTCAGGGGAATGATTTTGTCCAAAGACAAGTCTGGCGCCCAATTGTCTAAAGAACTAGGAATGGCCGAGACTACCTTATATAGATGGGAAGATGAAATACGTAGGGACTTCGATGAGTATTTAAATCTTCACACAGGGGATGCAGGTCAGGATATTCCATTTGATCTATCTGTGGAGGCCAGTGAATTTTCCGATATCGATCCGGTAGTATTAAATGATTTTGCTTACTATAGTCTTAAAACACCCAAGGAAAAATATATTTTGGTGTTCAGAATAGCCAGCAAGACTCCGGAAACATTAGAGCAAATAGCGGATAAATTTAAAACAACGGCTTCTGAGATCATTAAAATAGAAAAAAATGTATTAAAGAAACTGGGACGATATTTATTATATCAAAACGTACCGGAAGATATATATGACGACAGGAATATATCGTTTATTCGAAATGCTGCGAAGCTTTATAAAGAACAGGATAACATATCAAAAATTGATATTATAAACAAATTTTTTCAGGATATTAAGATCACTTGCAAAAGCAAATATGCATCTATCATTTCTACACAAGAATTCAGGAAGATAATGTATGAGATTGATGCTGCAGATAAAGAACCTTACATTGACCAGAAGATCAAAAAAATAACATCTGCAAAAAAAGATCTAAAAGGATACTTGAAATCAAAGGGCATTAAGCTCAATTTAGAGAAAAACATTGATAGTATTTTTGATCCGATGATTCTAATGATATTGGGAAACTAAATTATTGGATAATGAAAAGAACGAATAAAGAAGAGCTTAAACGTACAAAGAACGGATGGAATCATAAAAAACCCGTATAGTTATTGATGATTATCAAACAGTGCTCTGGAATATGTTTCCGGATAGTAATTTGATTGTTTTCTAAATATTTCGCATAAAAAGGTACTATCATGCGGGGAGCAACAATATGGAATGTCGTTTAGTATTCCTATATTCGTTGGAATAGATTTATATTTTTTACGTGCGGAATCTCTTGCACCTAACAATACCGCATCAATAGAATCAGATAAAGAAGACATGTTATTATAAACCGCATCTTTGAGTATTACGGCACGATAGTCTTCATAATCTCTTGAATCATATATAGCAAATATAGCCAGAGACACGCGCTCTCTACAATCGGAGTATTTATTTTCATATATTGGTTTTTGTCCCTTCCTGGGAATTGTCACGGTAACATCCCAACAATCGTAATCGTCCATGGTGATAATATCCTCATCATATCTTTCCCGCTGTTCTACTTTAAAAGTGGAATTAATGTTGAGAGACATTACATTGGGGGAAGATTCTTTAGTCGGATGATATCCTCTGCTATAAAAAAGAGATTCGATCCCTTGTATTGTATTGGCATTATAAGGAACGTAATTACCTGGATAGTTATCCGTAAGCTTTCCAAAATTACTGGCAATCTCTATCTGACATGTTTCATGGCGAATTATTTTATCGTTTGCAGTTGCTATTAGAGGAAAGCAAATACAAAAAATATAAAGAAATGATTTTTTCACAAAATCCTCCGACGTAAGGGGTTTCTCTACTTTTCTTTGTTTCCCTTCAGTCTTAAGCACAGTCCTGTGTTATTATCAGGCGTGCAGCAGTATGGAATGTTATTTAATATTCCAATGGCTTTATATCTATCCCCATTTTCATATGTTGGGATTTCTTCCTGGCTTTTATATTCATTTTCATTTTGTTTATATTCTTTTGGGAGTTTCGTATATTTTTTATGTGCGTATTCCCTTGCGCCTAACAATACCGCATCAATGGAATCATCCAGCGAGTGTCCGGTAGAATTGGAATCATCTCTGGCACAGGATGGGTGATCACTAACCGCATCGTAGAATAATCTAACACGGTAGTCTTCCTTTGTGTTGAACAGTCTTATATCCTCCTTACTCAAGTCAACTTTTTCTTTACTAATATTTGCAACCCTTCTGGTGTCATAATAGTATTCTGAATATACTTCATTATGGTTTTCATCGAGGATCGTAACAGAAACGACCCATGTTACATCGTTATCGTCAGGACCAGTGCCAAAGATGGTATCAATGTTTAAACTCATGACCTTTTTCGACGTGG
>JAPLFT010000120.1 GCA_026390535.1 Pseudomonadota bacterium | reverse complement strand
TACTCACTAAAATCCGTGGCCGCTGCTATCGCAGCTTGCTGACGAATTTTTTAACGTTCGTAGAGATTAAGAACAGGCACCCAAAAAGCTGCATAAGTTTCGGCTCATTTTTATTCAAATGTACGTAGGATGTGCTAACACCAGGTTATTCTGAAAAGCATTGGTTCAGGCTTTGGCATGCGCGGTATTTTGGAAGTTTTCATATGTTGGGTGATCTGTTCAGAGTCTGATTTTAGAAATTCCGCCGCTTCCGGAGTGCGCGCAAGATATTTATCGACCAGATACTCCATATACTTGTCATATTTTTCCATGGATGGACCGTGTTTATTTGCTTTTCCCTTAAACAGTCTCAGGTCTCCGTCGAATCTTGGGCTGATATGATACAACTCGTGGAATATCGTTATGAGTTTGTTTTTGAAAGACAGATTAAAGAATACAGGTACGTAAAAATCTATTATGTATTTTACCGGTGTGCCGTTGAATAATAATGAATTGGAGTAGAAATACATCTCTACTCTGCCTTCTCTCTGTTGTACGGAGCCATAATCCTCTTCAGAAAGCCCCGTGATCTCCGCCCATACTTCCTCGCTGGCTCCTTCTCTGGCTTTTTTGAAATTTACGGTGATTTGTTCGGGATCTATATATGAGAATTCTTCAACATTATATGCTATATCGGCGATCACGGAATTCATCGCCGTTATATAAGTTTCAAACATTATTACCAGTTCCCTCTACATAGTATATTAAGAATCAAAAAAAGGTTTTTCAAGCGTTATTTGTTAAAAACTCACGGATTGACTCTTAAACAATATTATTTTAGACTCGCCTTATGAATTTTTTAATGATGCTGGCAATATCCTTATCTTTTTTTAATATACACGCTTCTAATCAAAAGACAATGGACTGGGACGCAATAGATATACCGACAAGAGATACCTTGTCTTTGATCGCAAATGATAACTATAGAGAAGCATTGGAATCAATAGACAAAATAGAAAAATCGGATCTTCCTATTACGATTGCCGATTGTCTTAGAGCTGCTCTCTACTACAGGATTACGGAAGAATACCGAACCAGGGATTTTGAAACGGATTTTGACAAGGCAATAAAAAGATCGGTGGATGCTCTTTCTAAAGAGGATAAAAATAAGGAAAAAGATCCCAAATACAAAGCGAAAAGACTGCAATTCCTTGGATCTGCCTATGGATACAGGGGTATGTACAGGGTTTTTACCGGACTTTGGGGTAGTGCTTTTTTAGACGGTAAAAGAGGGTATGATGCTTTATTGGATTCTTTTGATCTGGACAATGATCTTATAGATAACAAGGCCGGCATAGGGACATACCTTTATTGGCGTTCTGCAAAGGCAGGTTTTGTCAAATACCTTCTCTTTTGGGGTGACAGAAAACAGGAAGGTATAGCTGATCTTAAATTGGCAATTGAAAAGGGCAAGATAGTAAAGCTCTGGGCGATGGGCGGTCTTTTAAGGATTTATATGGAGGAGAAAAAAGGTACATTATCTTTAGAGCTTGTAGATAAAATACTTGCTATTGTTCCCAATGATACGGGAACTATGAGGAAGAAGGCCTTTGTACTTGAAAAAATGGGACAGAAACAGGAAGCAATAAAGGTTTATGAGCAGATACTGCCTCTTGTGAAGTCAAAGGATAATATAAAGTTGAATGGTAAGGCTCTTAATACAGCTAATGTCCAGATAGATACCATCTACAATATTCTTCGTCTGAACAAGGAAATAAAAGGTGATGTTGATAAGACCAGTTATAAAATTGAAGTCGAAAAACTTAAAAAAAAGATCACACCTTCTCATTTTGATATAGAGAGTTATGTGGAAGAAATAAAAGGATTTTAATTCAGTGAACATCATATATCTTTCTCCTAATTTTCCGCCGAATAATTATCAGTTTATACAGGGACTGAAAAATCTGGGTGTAAATGTGCTGGGTATTGGGGAAACCCCGTATGAACACTTGAATCACAATATCAAAGACTCACTTACGGAGTATTATAAAGTTAACAGTCTGGAAGATTATGATCAATCGTTGAGGGCTGTGGGCTTTTTTACCCATAAATACGGCAAGGTGGACAGGATATTCTCCCTTAATGAATATTGGCTGGAAAAAGAAGCCAGACTCAGGACTGATTTTAATGTGTATGGTATCAAGACGGACGAAATAGATAACATAAGGCACAAATCCAGGATGAAGGAAAAATATAAAAATGCCGGAATAAACGTCGCTGAGGGCCAGATAATTACCGGCAGTGAACAGGCCACGGCATTCATTAAAAAAGTCGGTTATCCGGTCATAGTAAAACCGGATGGCGGTATAGGTGCGGTGGATACTTATGAGATCAATGATAAAAAAGGGCTGGAGGATTTTTTTAAAAGAAAGAACAATTACGATTATATAATAGAGGAATTTATTGACGGTGATCTATATAGCTTTGACGGGATTGCGGACCGGGACGGAAAACCGGTTTTCTATACATCCCATTTTTTTAATATGGGTATTATGGATGCGGTTAACGACAGGAAAGATCTTTTTTATTATTCTCTACGTGACATACCGGAGGACATTAAAGATGCCGGCATAAGGACACTAAAGGCTTTTAATTACAGAGAAGGGTTCTTTCACCTGGAATTTTTCAGGGTTAAAAAAAATAAAAAGATAATCGCTCTTGAGGTTAATATGAGGCCTCCGGGCGGCCTAACCACCGATATGTTCAATTTTGCCAACGACATAAACATATATCAGGAATGGGCCAACGTAGTAGTTAACAAT
>JAPLFT010000186.1 GCA_026390535.1 Pseudomonadota bacterium | reverse complement strand
TTGATAAGCAACATAAGGTGTACCATTAGAATCAATGGCCAGTGATATACAATAAGCTGGGGTACGAGAAAATCCAGGATTGTCGACATTAGGCCACTGTATATATGAATATAAATCTTTATTACCATCTATATCTTTAACTAAAACTGCAAAATAGTAAGTAGTATTCGGAAGTAGATCACTTGCATCAAAAGAAAGGGTATTCTCCGACCAATCCATCAATATATTTGAATTTTCTGCTTTGGCTATAGTATCTATAGGGGCAGTTAATGAGTTTACTAATTTATATTTTAACTCGATTTGAGGGGTTATGTTATCAGTAGCAGGATCCCAACTTATAGAGACAGGATCAAAACCGCTTGCCTGACTGAAATATACACCGCTACCAACAGGTGGAGTTGCATCAATAACTCTCGTAGTATAATGTATAGCTAATAGTGTTTTTACTGTGACATAAGAATTTGCCGCACTTTGATAAGCAACGTAAGGTGTGCCATTAGAATCAATGGCCAGTGATGTATAGTTAACTGCATCATCAGAGAATCCAGGCGCACCGACAGCTTCCCAAGATGTTCCATTGAATTTTTGTACAGTGGTTTTACCAGAATTTGCATAATCCGTGTAAGCAACATAAGGTATATTACTAGAATCAATAGCCAGTGATGTATAGGCAACTTCACCATCAGAAAATTCTGCAGAGCCGACAACTTCCCAAGAAGTGCTATTGAATTTTTGTACAGTAGTTTTACAAGAATTTTCACAATCTTGATAAGCAACATAAGGTGTATTATTAGAATCAATAGCCAGTGATATATAGTTAGCCCCGCCACCAGAGAATCCAGCAGAGCCGACAATTTCCCAAGAAGTGCCATTGAATTTTTGTACAGTGGCTTTATAAGAATTTGTATCATTTCTATAAGCAACATAAGGTGTATTATTAGAATCAATAGCCAGTGATATATAGTCAACTTGACCATCAGAAAATCCGGCAGAGCCGACAATTTCCCAGGAAGTGCCATTGAATTTTTGTACAGTAGCTTTATAAGAATTTTCATAATCCGTATAAGCAACATAAGGTGTATTATTAGAATCAATAGCCAGTGATGTATATTCAGCTTGACCATCAGAAAATCCAGAAGAACCAACAGTCTTCCATATAGGATGTTTCATCTTTGTATATATAGCCTTGTTCCCTGTTTCATCCTTAACTAACACTGCAAAATAATAAGTAGTCTCAGGAAGTAAACCACTTACACTATATGAAGTGGTATTTGCGGTCCAATCCATGATCAGGTCATCGCCGGTTATACTATCTGCTTTCTGTAAAGTGTTTATGGTTGAAGCATCTAGGGATTTAACCAGTTTATATTTTAATTTGTTTAAAGGTGTTCCATAGTCAAAGGAAGGATCCCAACTTACAATAACAGGAGCACTACTGTTTAATTGACTAAGATCGACTTCTCCTATACCAGGCGGATAGATATCAGGAGAATTATTATTTTCACCGCCATTATTACCACCATTATTATTGTTGCCACCGCTGTTGTTATTACCGCCGCCATTATCGTTATTACTCAAGTTAGTATGTGCAAATTCTAAGCAAGATGAGGTTGTAAAAACAACTATCATTAAAATCAATGCTTTCAAAAACAACTTACGTACCATAAAAGCCTCTAGTATCTTGTCGGTAATTTTGTGATTAAACTTAACTACCTACAAGATAATTGCTCATTTTATATATAGCATTATATCCTAAAACAACAGTTATGTCAAGCAAATCATCAAAAACACCAAATTAGACGCTGTAAATATGCATCATAGATCACTAATTTTTACTTTGATATCTATGAAGATAATGGTATACCTTTTTAAACCCAAAAAGGCAGGATGCTGTTTGGGCTGAGGAGCAGAACTAGTAAGAATTTTAGAGGTGCTATACTTATGGAAATAGTTGTACTTGTAAAACAGGTCCCGGATACCGCAAACGTGGGCGCAGACGCCATGAAAGAGGATGGTACCGTAAATCGCGCTGCACTTAAAGCGGTTTTTAATCCTGATGATCTTCATGCTCTTGAGCTTGCTCTGGAGATGAAAGATAAATATGGGGCAAAGGTCACGGTAATAACGATGGGTCCCCCAAAAGCCGTTGAAATACTTAGGGAATCCTTGTACAGAGGGGCGGATAATGTATTCCTTCTCAGTGATCCAAAGTTTGCCGGTTCGGATACTCTGGCAACATCATTGATCTTAAAAAGTGCGATTGAGGCCAAAGCCAAAAAATTCGATATCATAATGGCTGGAAGACAGGCCATAGATGGTGACACTGCTCAGGTTGGTCCTCAGATAGCGGAAAAATTGAATATACCCCAGGTGACTTTTGTCACAGAGATAGAGAGTATTAAAAATAATACGATAAAACTCTCCAGGCTCTCTGACGAGGGAACGGAAGTGATAGAATGTAAGACTCCAATACTTCTAACTGTTGAAGGCGGATTTAATACTCCAAGATCTCCAAGAGTAAAAAGGATGTTCAAGTATACGACAAGAGTCAAAGAAATTCACAGTGTTATATTTAAATCCATAGAGACAAAGAATTACGAACCTAATCAGAACAGCGTTAACCAGATGATGAAAGAATTGATAAGCGAACACATTATAGGGTAGGTGACGGAATATGAAACATGGCAACGTGGCTGTATTTATTCAACAGCATAACGGAAAGATAGAGAATGTCAGCCTGGAACTTTTGGGTAAGGCTCTTGATATTGCGCATGAACTAAAGACAAATGTATCCGCATACCTTCCCTGTGAAAAAGCAGGCGATATGCCTAAAATCCTTTTTTCTTACGGCGCTGATAACGTGTATATAATTGAAAATGCAGAGCTTAAGGAGATAATAAGTATCCCTTATGCAAAGGCTGTTGTAGAAGCTGTAAAAAAAGATGCTCCAGGTATAGTACTTTTTGGAGCGACAAGAGCAGGAAGAGATATTGCGCCGCGTGTTGCATCCAGCATGAAATCAGGTTTAACTGCGGATTGCACGGAGTTGAAGATTGGTCCTTACACAGATAACAAAACGGGAAAGACCTATGAGCAGCTTTTATATCAGATACGTCCGGCGTTTGGCGGTAACATAATAGCGACGATAATAAATCCTGTACGTCATCCTCAGATGGCAACTGTCAGAGAAGGCGTAATGAAAATGAAAACTCCTGACAATTCAAGGAAAGGTCAGATAATTCCTTTAACAATTACACTTAGCCCCGTAGATCTTTCTGTAAAAATCATCAATAAGATAGTTAAGGAAAAGAAGGTTAACCTCACCGGAGCGAATATAATCGTTTCCGGAGGCATGGGTGTCGGTTCAAAAGAGAATTTTGACAGAATAAGAGAACTTGCGGATATAATAGGCGGAGAGATCGGAGCATCACGTGCCGCCGTGGACCAGGGGTGGGTAAGCAAGGAGCATCAGGTCGGACAAACCGGTGTGACTGTAAGACCAAAACTTTATATAGCATGCGGGATATCCGGAAGTATTCAACACAAAGCTGGAATGGATCAGTCGCTAAAGATAATAGCTATAAACAATAATCCCGAAGCCCCGATATTTAATTTTGCACATATTAAAATAGTAGGAGACCTTAATACGGTTATTCCGATGATGATAGAGGCGTACAAGAAACAGGATAATAAATAGGAGTTACTCAATGGCTAACTTTTTTGACGATAATAAGGATCTTCAGTTCCATTTGGAACATACGGATCTTGATGATGTTATCACAAAACTGGAGAATAATTTTACAGAGAATAAGACATATGATTATGCTCCAAGAAATCTTAAAGAGGCAAGACGTTCTTATATAGAAGCGTTAAGAGTTGCCGGAGAGATAACCGGTACTACTGTGGCTGCCAACGCAGAGGCTGTGGATGAGGAAGGTTGCCACTTTGATCATGGCAAGGTTGAGTATGCAAGCGGCACAAAACAAAATATGAAACTTCTGCTTGGTGCGGATCTTGGAGGGATAACCATCCCTCGTCAATACGGCGGACTTAATTTTCCGACGACCGTTTCCACTATGATAATAGAAATGGTGTCACGTGCCGACGCAAGCCTTATGAACCTCATAGGACTTCAGGATATAGGTGAGACGATAAATGAATTCGCAGAAGAGTCAATGAAGGCAAAATATCTTCCCATGTTCACAAAGGGAGAAGTCACAGGGGCTATGATACTTACGGAACCGGATGCCGGGTCTGATCTTCAGGCTGTCCAGACAAAGGCGATACTGGACGAAAAAACTGGTGAATGGAAATTGTACGGTGTTAAACGTTTTATAACTAACGGCTGTGCGGATATTTCCCTTGTACTTGCAAGAAGCGAACTTGGTTCAAAAGACGGTCGTGGACTCTCTATGTTCCTTATAGAGAAAGATGATACCGTACAGATAAGAAGGATAGAGAATAAACACGGAATACATGGTTCTCCAACATGTGAAATACAATTTAACGGGACAAAAGCCCTTTTGATAGGCAAAAGAAAATTGGGACTTATACGCTATGTTATATCGCTGATGAACGGCGCAAGACTTGCTGTTTCCGCTCAGGGAATAGGTATTGCAGAGGCCGCATACAGGGAAGCATTAAAGTATGCTAAAGAAAGAGTGCAATTTGGAAGCCCTATAATAAATTTTCCTGCTGTGTATGATATGCTAACATGGATGAAGGTGCAGATAGAAGGTGGAAGAGCTCTGATTTATGAGACATGCAAATATGTGGATCTGAAAAAAGTTTATACAGCACTTAATGAACATGAATCGGATAACAAGGAATACAGGGAGCGCGCAAAAAAATATTCTTCTATAGCGGCACTGCTTACACCGCTTTCAAAGGCATATAATACGGAAATGAGCAATCGTGTGACTTACGATGCTGTACAGATACATGCAGGTACCGGTTTCATGAAGGAATTCCCGGTAGAAAGATTATCAAGGGACGCAAGAATAACGAATATATATGAGGGAACGACACAGCTTCAGGTAATAGCCGCAATAGGCGGGATATTGAACGGAACTTATGAGGAATTGCTCAAAGAGGATTATGACAATATTAAATTTCCTACTGAGCTTCATAATTTAAGGGAGACATTAACCTCCATAAGAAGCATGCTGAATAAATGTATAAACGTGATTGCAGAAGTTAATGATAAGGACTTTATGAGTTACTACTCCAGGAACATCGTGGACATGGCTACGGATCTTTTGATAGGTTACAGACTGCTTCAATTCGGTATACACAACGAGCATAAACGTGAGATTGCAAAATTATTTATAGAAAAAGCCTTTGCAAATACACTAAAACTCTCTGAACCGGTCATGAAAAGGAATAAAACTGCAATGGAAAACAGGGATATAATATTGGAGGTTTAAAATGCCATACATATCTAAAGAGTTAAGACTTGTAGTTGATAAGAGGATAAAGGATCTTGCAGAGGCGGTAAAGGAATGCGGTAAGGACAACAGGGCAGGTGTATTGAATTACTAAATAAGCATGCTCTTAAAAGATCTTTACTCGTTAAAATACTCTGAAGTTAACGAGGCTTTAGGTATGCTTGAATGTGCCAAACAGGAATACTATAGAAGAGTTGCTGCCCCATACGAAGATAAGAAGATTAAAGAAAATGGTGATGTCTATTAATTACAAGTTAATGTCCCGTTAGATATTTGTGATCCTGCATAGTGTACGCTCACAGTCATAGTCCCGGCAGTTTTGCATTTGAAACATCCGCCTCTGTTATTGTACATCAGAGGTTGTGCCACAGGATTACCTGTTGGACCCCATGCAGATATTGTACTTACTTGGGAATTATCACCGCAGTAAGGGTCAAAACAGACATAGCTATTTATTGCCCCGCTCTTTGTGCTTGGATATAACCTTGGATTTGTACAACCACCCACTGGTGTTACGTAAATATTTCCATAGTTTGTTGCATATGTGGAATATTTAGCCTCGTACTGTCCTAATCCTACCGTATTACAATTAAATTTACCCTTTGTTGCCGATGCTGTTATTTGTCCGGAGCCGCCGATTACCGTCCAGTTAGTAGAATCTGTTACTACGCTCGGGCCATATTTGGCTACAATGTCAACTGTACTTCCAGCGATACATGTTGCCGGTTCAGGACTTACGTTGAAAGTGTTATATATTGTTATTGAAGCGGTTATTTTTTTACTGTCATAAGTTGAAGGTAGAGACGCCTTTATATTTGTCTGTCCAACAGCTAGACAATTAAATGATGCATCCTGATTTGGTGTTGCTAAAGACAGTGTATCAGAGGTAAAAGTACAGGAAGATGTTATATCCTGAGTATCGGTGCCTATGCCGGCAAGTATTTTGAACCTGTATGATAAAAATCCCTTGGTACATATGTTCTGGATTGGATCTATATTAACGCACAATCCGTTGGATACACAAACACCGCTGTTTGTGCAGTTACTGTCGTTCTCGCATCCACATTTATCGAAAGTGCTATTGCAGGTGGAAGATGCACAATCAATATCGCCGGTACACGATTCACCAAAGCTAAGTCCGTTGCTGTTTTTGGCTTTACAAATATCTTCTTTACATAATCCGGAAGCGCATTCGGAGTTTTCCGTACATGAAACCCCGTCTGCCTTTAGCGATGATGAATTATAGTTATTTGATCTGCCGCTTCCACCCATGTTGCATGCATAAAAAAACAAACTTAATGCGGAAATGAAAAAAAGTATTTTATTCATAACAACACCTCTTTTATAACCTTAATCTATATTATATTTCTCCAATCTATACCTCATTGATCTGAAAGTTATTCCCAGTATCTTTGCGGCATGTTTTTTTACTCCGCCGGTTTTTTTGAGAGCCTTTTGTATCAGATTCCTTTCAAAATTCTCTACTATCTTTTCAAGTTCTATTCCATGTTCCGGTATCTCAGTAAACTCGGGAAACCTTGTTATATAAGGCGATCCTGCAGAGACTGCCGATGGGGATGTATTAAGGTCTCTATAGATGTCAACTATATGAGGGGGCAGATCCTGTAATTTTATTATTTTATTGGTGCATAGTGCTACTGCTCTTTCTATTATGTTCTCAAGTTCTCTGACATTGCCCGGATAATTATATTTTTTCAGGGCCACCAGAGTCTCTTCTGTGATGTTGTTTATCCCCTTATTCAGTTTTTTAGAATATTTTTCCATAAAAAAGTTTGAGAGCATTGTTACGTCGTCACCGCGCTCCCTTAACGCCGGTGCGTGTATCTGAATTACGTTAAGCCTGTAATAGAGATCCTCTCTGAAAGTGCCTTTTTTTACCATTTCCTGAAGATCTCTATTGGTTGCACATATTACACGTACATTGATGTTTACATCTGAGTTTTCGCCTATCCTTTTTATGGTCCTCTCCTGAATTGCCCTTAAAAGTTTTACCTGAAGGTGTATAGGTAATTCCCCTACTTCGTCTAAAAAGATTGTTCCGTTGTTTGCGGTCTCAAAGAGTCCGATCTTATCAGCAATGGCTCCGGTAAAAGATCCTTTTTTATGTCCGAACATTTCACTCTCGATGAGATTTTCCGGAATAGCACCGCAGTTTATGATAACAAAGGGTTTATTTTTCAAAGGGCCATGGGTGTGTATTGCTTTTACTATAAGTTCTTTTCCTGTTCCACTCTCTCCGGTGATTAGAATATTACTGGTTGTCTGAGATACTATCTTTATCATCTCGTACATCATCAGCATAGGTGCAGAAGATCCGATCATACCGCAATATGAATATCTGTCTCCAAGCTGGGATTTAAGCATCAAATTCTCGTAAGTTAATTTTCTTTTTTCTATGGCTTTTTTTGTTGTGATAAGGAGATTATCTATCTTAAAGGGTTTTGCTATAAAATCATATGCCCCTTTTTTGATTACATCTATTGCGATCTCTGTTGAACCGAAGGCCGTTATTACTATTATCTCTATTGTCGGATCCATTTTTTTTAGTGTTATCAAAGCCTCTATTCCCGACATCTGGGGCATCTGGATATCCATAAAAATTACATCAAAACGACTATTTTCAAGTATTTTAATGGCCTCAAATGCAGAACTTGTGGTTTGTACGTAATAACCTTCCTTTGTCAGTAAAAGCTCAAGGAATTCTCTTATGCTTTGCTCGTCATCAACCACCAGTACTCTGTTTTTTTGTTCCTCAGCCATTTATTAGCTCCTGTTTTTAGGGAACATAATATTAAAAGTTGTCCCCGGATTGTTTTGTTTAACCTCTATTTTTCCGCCGTGAGCGGATATTATATTTCTGACTATGGCAAGCCCAAGGCCGGTACCTCTTTCTTTTGTAGTAAAGAATGGTTCAAAAATTCTTTTCTTTATGTCATCCGTTATTCCTATACCGCTATCGTTTATTATTACATTTGTTGAACCATCAGTGTCTTTTACCGTGCAGAATATCTTTCCATCTTTTTGACAAGCCTGGACTGAGTTGATAAGGACATTATCAAAGGCCTGAGACAGCCTCTGAAAATCTCCATAGATCATACTGCCTGAATTCTCATTAACCTTTAAATCAAGGTGTAGTTTTTTCTCTATGAATTCCTTGTTTACTCTTATATTGTCACAGGCATTCTGTATCAGTGCGTTTATATTTATTCCCTCATTTTTCCTTTTTTCCGACCCTGAATATATCAGGAACTCTTCCACCAGATTTGTAAGCCTGATTGATTCTCTGTCTATGATACCTAAAAGTTTGTGCTTTTGATCCTGATTGGACAGAATATCCTTGTCTGTCCTTATAAGTTCAGAAACGCCGGCAATAGAAGAAACAGGGTTTTTTATTTCATGGGCAAGAACGGAAGCGATGGTGTTTATTAATTTTAATTTATCTATTTTATCCTCATCGCTTATATCTTTTACAACCAGTGTTGTACCCTGCGGTGTATCTATCTTATATATGAATATAAGGACATTACCTTCAATCACAATTCTATGCAGACCTTTATCTGCTGCTGCAGTAAGATCATCCAGTATCAGATATATATTATCCTTATCCTTAAATATTTTTTCAGCCGTATTGTTTATTGAACTGATAAACCCTTTCTTATTTACGTTTATTATCCCCAGCTCTAGGTTATCTACCAGGAGTTTACTGAGCTTATTGAGCT
>JAPLFT010000040.1 GCA_026390535.1 Pseudomonadota bacterium | reverse complement strand
GCAAAAGGAATCCTGACGACAAAATCATAAGTGTATGGCTTGAATGAGATAATAGTGGAATCTTTCTTTAAAAGTTTATAGAATCATGAGGATATGTTCAACATTTCCACTCTTTATAAAAATGTCTTTAGTACAAAAGCTGTATTTTTAAATGAAGAAGATGTTTTAATTACAAGCGTTGAACACGATACGCGAAGGATCCAAAAAGGTGCGCTGTATGTTGCCATAAGAGGAGATAATCACGACGGTCATGATTTTGTAAAAGACGCACAACAAAAGGGCGCCGTTGCATGTCTGGTGGATCACAAAATAGACGACGTAGATATTCCTCAGATAATTGTCCCTGACACTATTTATGCATACGGAGATCTTGCGAACTCTTGGCGAAAGCGCATAAAATATCCGATAATAGGTCTTACAGGATCAAACGGCAAAACAACGACCAAGGATATTCTGTTTACAATTCTTTCCTACAAACACAGGGTATTTAAAACACAGGGTAACTTTAATAACCTGATAGGTGTTCCATATACGATCCTGAGCTTTCCGCTGGATGGGGATTATGGAATCGTTGAAATGGGAATGAATGCAACCGGAGAGATCTATCGTCTCGCGGAGATTACCAATCCTGATATAGGAATTATAACCAACATAGGAAGAGCTCATATAGGAAAACTTGGTTCAATTGACTCTGTTTTTTCTGCAAAAATGGAACTCTTTAACTATATGATGAATAATAATAAATCTTTTTTTGTAATAAATCTTTCGGATAAGATGATATCGGACTGGGTCTTAAATAAGGATATCAAGAAAAAAATAAGTTTTAGCTGTTCCGGATTAAATGACGCTGATGTCAATGTAGAACAGGTGAGCGATAGTTCTGAACTGCAAAGATTTAAAATAACCCTTAAAAACGGTGAATCAAAAATAGGGGAAATAAAACTTTCAGGGATTCATAATCTTTGCAATGTGGCGGCCGGTATTGTTACAGCTTCCCATTTTGGAATACATCTTAATGAGTGTATAAAGGCATTGGAATTTTTTGTGCCTCCGTCAATGCGTTCAAATATGGTTGTCAAAAACGGGATTAAATATCTTATAGATTGTTATAATGCAAATCCCGACTCGATGATTGCAGCGATAGAAACGGGAGTAAAAGTCTCCAATGTTAAAAGACGTATAGCTGTTATTGGAGATATGCTGGAGCTTGATGATTTTTCTCCTGTGCTCCACGAAGAGATAGGGGAATTACTGGGCCGGGAAAAATATGATTATGTATTTGCTGTAGGACAGTATGCGAAGGACTACAAAAAGGGATTTCTGAAAAAATCCTCGGCGGATAAAATATCCGTTTACAAGTCCAAAGATATTCTTATTCTAAAAAAAGATCTTATATCTTTTATAAAAAGTGGTGATTTTGTTCTTATCAAAGCTTCAAGAGGAATGAAGCTGGAAACAATTCTGGATTAGGGGGTAATATGCTATATCATCTTTTTTACGGGGTTCTTGCTCATCATTTTAGTTTTTTTAACGTATTCAGGTATATAACTTTTAGGGCATTTCTTGCCGGTGTTACGTCATTCCTGATTTGCCTTTTAGTCGGTCCCTGGTTCATAAGAAAAATGGTCAGATCTCAGATCAGCCAGGTTGTCAGAGACGATGGGCCTCAATCTCATCTTAAGAAAACAGGAACTCCTACCATGGGAGGAGGTTTGATCCTCTTTTCCATATCCGTAGGAACTCTTCTTTGGGCGGATCTTACAAATCCTTATATATGGATGCTGTTATTCATCACTATTTTTTATGGTCTTATAGGATGGATAGACGATCATCTTAAGATATCCAAAAAAAATTCAAAAGGTATCAGCAGCGGCAATAAAATGTTTTTGCAGGTCCTTGGCGGATGTTTCTTTATTATATTTATGCTTATGTTTACGGACCAAAATTTTGTTATTCATTTTCCGTTTTTTAAAAACCTTACCCTTAATATCGGATACCTGTTTATACCTTTTGTAGTGCTTGTCCTTGTTGGAACATCAAATGCGGTTAACCTGACGGATGGTCTGGATGGGCTTGCCATAGGACCTATAATAGTCACGGCCCTTAGCTTTATAGGGCTTGCCTACTGTGCAGGTAACTATAAGATAGCGGAATACTTACAGATTCCCTTTGTTAAAGGTAGCGGAGAGATAGCCATTTTCTGTAGTTCCATGGTAACGTCCGGACTTGGTTTTTTATGGTTTAACACCTATCCGGCACAGGTTTTTATGGGTGATGTCGGAGCGTTATCTCTTGGCGGAGCCTTGGGTGCGATAGCCATTTTCACCAAGAATGAAATTTTACTTGTTGTAATTGGTGGTGTGTTTGTGTTAGAAGCTATCTCCGTTATGGTCCAGGTCGCCTCTTTTAAGCTTACGGGCAAGAGGGTATTCAGAATGGCACCTCTTCATCATCATTTTGAGCTTAAAGGATGGGCAGAACCTAAGGTAATAGTACGTTTTTGGATCATCTCTATTATTTTAGCGATCGCGGGACTTGCAACTCTCAAGCTCAGATAAGGGGAGGGACTAATTCAATATGAGATTAAAAGGGAAGAAGATTGTCGTCGCTGGTTTGGATAAGTCCGGTATAGGGGCGGTAAAGTATTTCACATCACGCGGAGCTGATGTAACTGTTTCGGATCTAAGAAACAGGCTCGAGGTTCAAAAGGCAATCGGTCTTTTAAAAGATATTGAGTTTAAGGCGGAGTTTGGAAGATACAACCCTAAAACGTTTAACGATGCCGATCTAATCCTTTTTTCTATGAAGGCAAAACACGACGATAGAGTGCTTGCCCAGGCAAAAGACAATGGTGTTCCTTTAAAAACCGAATATGAATTCACGGCAGGGCTTATAACAAAACCGATAATTTGTGTAACAGGTACTAACGGAAAATCTTCAACGTCGGTATTAATAGCGGAGATGTTGAATAAATCAGGCAAGAAAACATATATTACAGGTCACATAGGCAAATCGGTTTATGAATATTTAATGAATGAAGAAGCATATGATGCCCTTGTTATGGAGCTGGATTCCGATCATTTTAAATATGCGTATGGTTTTGATTTTGAGACTATCGTACTTTTAAACCTCACAGATGAGAAACTTATAGAAAGAGCCGATTCATGGCAGACTTTAGCCGACCATGTAAGATGATACTCGGACATTATAGTTACGGTTTCAAGGGACAAGACACTGGTTTATTCCAGGGACTGCGAAAATGTATTTACCGTAATAAGTACTACAAAA
>JAPLFT010000197.1 GCA_026390535.1 Pseudomonadota bacterium | reverse complement strand
TTTTTCCTTTTAGATACCCATCTGGGCTATAGTTTGCCGGTTCGGGAGATGACGAGGGTTTCTCAATAAGAGCAACAAGGCCCTGCTCCGTCGTAGGATAAGAACCATTATCAAGATAATAATCCTGTAACGCAGTTTTTAATGCATCCATCTGAAGCTGGGTAGTTTTAACCTTGGATTTTTCAAATTGAGAGATAACATTACGACCGATAAGGCCGGCAATCATAGCCATAATAACTATAACGATCATAATTTCGATAAGAGACATACCTCTAACATTTTTCAATCTTTTAAACATAATTTCCCCTCCTTTTAAGACGCCATACTGGTCATCTGCATAATCGGCATCAATATAGATAAAACTATAAATGCTACCGTACCACCCATCATAATTATCATAGCCGGTTCGAGCAGTGAAGTAAGAGTTTGTATCCTGGTCTCCACCTCTATCTCGTAAGAATCGCTTATATGTTTCAACATCGTTTCAAGTTCCCCCGTCTTTTCACCTACAGAGATCATATGTGTGACTATAGGAGGAAATTGTTTAGATGCTGCAAGCGTAACGGCTAATCCCTTACCTTCTGATACTGCCATCTTGGCACCTTTAATAACATCTTTTATAACGACGTTATCCACTGTGTTGGAAACAATCTCTAGCGCTTCCAAAAGCGGTACACCCGCTCCGTACAACGTCGATAAAGTTCTTGTAAACTGACCTATCGCCGAAAGTCTTATTATCCTTCCAAGCATAGGGATCTTTAACTGGGTCTGATCCCATTTTTGTTTACCTACCGGCGTTTTTATGTATCTCCTGAAAAGGAAAATAGACACAAATACAGTACCAATGATGTACAGTATATAATTTTTTGTAAACGTAGATATCGCTATCAGGATCTGCGTGTATATAGGGAGCGCTGTACCCATGTCTTCAAAAATAATACTGATCTTAGGTATTACCACGACGAACAAGATCCCTACTATTACAATCGAGACAATGACCATAAGGATAGGATACGCCATAGTCGACATGATCTTGTTTTTGAGAATTGATTGTTTTTCCGTGTATTCGGCAAGACGTTCAAGAACAAGGCCCAATTTTCCCGAGGCTTCTCCGGCCCTTACCATATTGACGTAAAGAGGGCTGAAAATATTTGAATATGGTGCAAGTCCATTCGCTATGGACACACCTTCATTTACTTTTTGCGTAATTTCTTTAAGTATTAACTTGAGCCGTTCATTTTCAACCTGCTCAGACAAAGCCTCCAGTGTATCGACGATAGGAACGCTTGCATTGACCAGTGTTGAGAATTGTCTGGTCATTGTTGCTATGTCAGAACCTTTTATTTTTTTGCCGATGGTAATACTGAGAGTATCTTTTTTTTCCTGGGTATCTGCCGCGCCCTTTTCTACTACACTGGTTGCATAAATACCTTTTTGTTTTAATTTTATCTTGGCCCCTTTTTGCGAATCGGCTTCCATCACGCCGTTAACTGTTTTACCTTCTATACTTACTCCGATATATCTATAAAAAGCCATAAATTAAATATCCTCACTCCGTTTGTGTTGCGCGATATAATTCTTCAATACTTGTTATACCCTGAAGAACTTTTGTAATAGCATTTTGTCTTACCGTGGTCATTCCCTCCTGGAGAGCCTGTTTTTTTATCATTCCGGCATCAGCACCCGAAAGTATCAGAGCTCTTATTGGATCAGTAACGACCATCAGCTCGCTTATTACCGTTCTGCCTGTATATCCTGTATTAGAACATTTTTCACAGCCCACAGCCCGATATAGCGTATATTTACTCAGCATACTCTTGCTTATTCCAAGCTCCGCGATCTCAACATCGTTAGGTACATAGGGCTCTCTACAATAGGTGCACAGTTTTCTTACCAGTCTTTGTCCAACTACGCCCAATATAGACGAAGATACCAGGAATGGTTCTATCCCCATATCCACAAGTCGGGTGATAGCTCCCGGAGCATCGTTTGTATGCAACGTCGATAAAACGACATGGCCGGTAAGAGCGGCATCAATGGCCATCTCTGCGGTCTCCGTATCTCTTATTTCTCCTACCATTATTATATCCGGGTCCTGACGCAGTATGGCCCTAAGTCCGGTGGCGAAGGTCAGATCTATTTTAGGATTGACCTGTATCTGTCCGACTCCCTGAAGCTGATATTCCACAGGATCCTCTACGGTGATAATATTCCTTTCAACAGATCGTATTTTGGTCAGACACGCATACAGCGTCGTAGATTTACCTGAACCTGTAGGACCCGTTACAAGGAATATGCCGTGTTTCTTGTTTATAAGGGTATTTATATTATCCAAAACCTTTCCGCTGAAACCAAGTTCAGGGAGTTCCATTAAGATGCTGGTCTTATCAAGTATACGCATAACCAGTCGCTCACCAAAAGAGGTAGGTACTGAGGAAAGTCTTATATCCACGTCTTTTCCGGCTATCTTTATTTTTATTCTTCCATCCTGAGGAAGACGTTTTTCCGCTATATCAAGATCTCCCATGACCTTTATACGGGATGCAATAGATGCGTGGAATTTTTTAGCCGTTTTAAATACGTCGTATAGGATTCCGTATATTCTGAATCTTACAACAACCTCTTTTTCATAAGGTTCCACATGGATGTCGCTTGCTTTCTCTTTAACAGCCCTGAACATGAGTGAATTAACAAGCCTTATTATCGGTGCCTCATCATCTCCGGCATCTAAAAGATCGACCGGTTCGTTGAGATCATAACTCAGATCATCTCCAGATGATTCTTCCAGACCCTCTATGAGGTCCGTGGAACTTCTCTCGTAAACTCTGTTGATCGATTCCTGAAGATTAATAGGGCTTGAGACCATAACCTTTATTTCTTTTTTGAAGATCAGTCTCAGATCATCAATAGGGTTAGGATTAAGGGGGTCCGCAACAACAACCACTATGTAATCATCTGTTCTGGAAATCGGGAGAACCAGGTGCTGTTTTGCATAATTTATCGGAATATCCTTTATGAGGTTAGGAGCAACTTCCGCAAAAGGTATCTGGTCAAGATACGGATATCCCATTTGTATTGCAAGAGCTTTTGCCAGTTCCTCCGGTGTAAGATAGTTCTTGCTTATCAGTATCTCTCCAAGGCGTAATCCTTTTTGACGCTGTATCTCCAGAACTTCCTCAAGCTGCTCCGGCGTAAGAGAAGTATGTTCCAGAAGTATCTGTCCTATTTTATTGCTGGAAATTCCCATTATGCTCCCCGTCGTTACTATAATTTTAAAGGCTTAACGCCGCCTTCAGGCATATCATAGTTTTTAGCCACATCTTCCTCTTTGGTCTGAAGATCAACTTTATTCTTTATGGCGTTTGTAAACTTACCGAATCTATCCACGCCGCCCATCTGTTCCTTCATAAAACCCTCTCTGTTTTTAATCGCACTTTTTGTAAGGGCGCTGTGAGTTTCATAATCCCTAACAATGTTCGGAGTTATAAAAACAAGAAGGTTTGTCTTCATCGAGCTGGTCGTCTTACCCTTAAATAACCAGCCCAGGATAGGTATATCGCCTAATACCGGAACTTTATTATAGGTTACATTCACGTTATCGCTGCACAGACCGCCTAAAACTACAGTATCCCTATCCCTTACTACTACGGATGTTTTTATATTCCTGGAATTTGTTGAAACGGTAGTGTTGGCAAGGTCCTTTGGAGCCTTATCCGTCAGATTGGATGTTTCCTGTTCTATGTCCAATTTTATGAAGTCGGATGTAAGATTTATTCTAGGTGTAATTTTCAAACTTAGACCTACGTCGACATTGGTTATATTTTGTTGACTTAACCCCTGTTGAACAACAGTGCTGGAAACAACCGGGATCTTATCCATAACCTTGATCTCCGCCTGTTCGTTATCCGATGTTATTATCGAAGGTCTCTGCAATACATTTGCTTCACTGTTCTTTTCAATCGCAGTTATAAAAGCTGCAAGGGACGGTATTTTTATAGTTGATCCGTTAAGGGTGACACTAACGGTTTTACTACTGCCGAATCCAAGTATCATACCGCTCAAAGCGCTGGGATTCGTAAGAAAGTTCATTATATTATTTGTTGAAGATACGCCGGCATCAAAACCTATGGCTCTTGGAACTTCTGAGCTTAAAGCATAGTTGGACGAAACTCCGAAGCTGGAATCATCACTCAAAGAAATTTCCATAGTTATTGTTTCAAACAGAACCTGTCCTTTTCTCCTGTCCAATCCCTCTATAACCGCTTTTATAGCATCATATTGCCTGGGCTTTGCATTTACAACTATCGAATTTGTCCACTTATCAGCCGTAATCTTAACCGCATCAAAAGTCGAATCTTTTGTTGTTCCGGATTTAGCCCCTATTATTGAACCGAGGGTCGTGTTTATATCTTCTGCTCTTGCATTTTTTAGAGGATAAATGTGAATATCGCTGTCTTTATCTCCCTGAACTTCAAAATCCAGTTTTGCCACCAATTCTTTTATTTTCCTTATCCCGGCATTATTTGCCAAGACTATGATGGAGTTGGTTCTTTCATCGGTAAATATTTTTGAATACCTTTCTGCGCCTCTGCTTATATCTTTTTTGGCCATTACATTCATTGTTTTACCGGCACCACCCGGCTGAAAAATTATGTTATCTATTATCTCTTTAATCTTTGAGGCATCTGCATTTTTTATGTGTATTACCTCGAGTTTTGAATTATCTCCGCTTATATCAAGCAATCTGATAATTTCCTCCAGATCTGCAAGCTGGGAACCCGTACCGGTTACCAGTATCGTATTGGTATCCTCCAGAGCTTTTATCTTAACGTTTAACGGAACAAAGCCGCCGCCTCTTCTATCTGTTAGATCAGTGGCAAGATCTCCGGCGTTGACGTTTTTTAGTTTGATAAGTCTTGTTATATACTCGTCGTTTCTGGGAAAATAATCTCCCTTGTAGATGGTAACCCCCGATGTTATCTCTTTTTTTGGTCCGATCCTTAAAAATTTACCGGCTTTGGATATAGCTAAATCATTGGCGTCAAGGACAGAAAGAAAAACATCATAGGCTTCCTGAACCGATATCGCAGTCGGGGCAATTATTGTTATCCCTTTTTTTGACGCTATAGATTCATTGATCATGAATCTTTTCCCGGTAAGTTTACTTATTTGTTTTACAAGAGAAAGAACGTCGACATTGTTAAAATCAAAACTATTAACAACGTTACTATCCGTAGTCTTACCTTGCGGGGCAATAATTATATCTTTACCGGTGCCGCTTTTTAAGTTATTCGGCGCTTTTAACGTTGTTGGTGTAAATTTATCCGGTGTTATGGGCTTTACCATATCGGTGTTTTTGGCAAAAATACCACCACTCATAAGAATAGTCGTTATAAGGACTGTAAATTTAATTATTCTTCTCTGCATAATACCCCCGTTATCATCGTATCTCTACACTGAAATTTTTATTTTCTCCGTTCCTGTTTATTACAAAGTCCAATTTACTTGTTGTTTGGATTTTTTGGAAAAGCCCCATTGCAGAGGCTGGATCTTTTATATCGACTCCGTTAACGGATTTTATTATGTCTCCATTCAGCGCTCCTAATTTCTGATATATACTGCCGGGTTGAATATCAAACAGTTTAAATCCATTTATGGCACCATTCTCAAAATTAGGAACCGCTCTGGCCTGG
>JAPLFT010000328.1 GCA_026390535.1 Pseudomonadota bacterium | reverse complement strand
GCGAATGACTGAGGATATGTATAAAAACGTTCCTGTCATCATTACACGAGAAATGAATCCTCAGCCAAACGACATATTTCTTGTATATGACCTGAAAAAAGCCTTGCCTGAAGTGCTGGAATATCTGAACTATCGCAGAGAGGACTTCGTTGAACATAAAATATCCATCATCTTTTGGCTAGATGAACCGACATTGATTGAGATTATGAGAAAAGCATTGGATTTCTTTGCGTTTCGTGCTACGCCTGTGATCGAGTTTATGTTAGATCAATCAAAAGAGATGATAATTCCCGGTCGGACAACGCTAGACGATACCCATTTATATAATAGCCTTGAAGAACTGGATAAAAAGATTGCCTTGAGAGAGGAAATGCTCAAAGATTATCTTGAAAAACGTCCACAAGATAAATCCACGATAGCTAGTTTACATGGAGAATTGGGAGTTTTGTATCGTGATAAATCAAATCTCGACAAATCTTTAGAGCATTTTCAGAAATCTCTTGAGTTTTATAGAGAGATAAAATACAAGAAAGGAGAGGCTGGTATATCGGGAAACATTGGTTTGATATATCAAGATAAAGGTGAGTTAGATAAAGCCATTAATTTTTATATACAAGCACTAGAGATATTCCGAAAAATTGGAGACATAAATGGTGAAGCGATTAATTTAGCTAACATTGCGGGAATATATCAAAAAAGAAATGAATTAAACAAAGCTCTAGAATATATCTCTAAGGGATTGGATTTATACCATAAGATAGGAAATGCTCGTGGAGAAGCAATACAACAAGGCAACGCGGGGTTGATTTACCAAGACATAGGTGAATTAGATAAAGCCCTGGAGTATTATTCAAAAGCCCTTAAAGTATTCCACAGACTTGGAGATGTCCAGGGAGAAGCAAGAACTTTAGGTAGTATGGGGTTGTTATATAAAATCAAGGGGAACTTAGATAAAGCTTTAGAATATTACTTGCAGGCTTTAGAAATAGACCGCAGGATCGGGTATATACGGGGAGAGGCAATACAGTTAAGCTATATTGCGTCAGTATATTATACCAAGGGTGAATTAGATAAAGCCGCAGAATATTACTCGCAAGCATTTGAAATATTTCAAAAGCTCGGATATGCTTTAGAAGAAGCAATGACTCTGGGCAATATTAGTTTAGTTTATCAAACAAAAGGTGAATTGTATAAAGCATTTAGATATATGAAAGATGCAATGAATATATTTGTATTGGCAGATAGGATAGTTGACGCTGATAAAGCATACAAAAAACTACAAGAGATAATAGCTCAGATGGAATCCAGGGGAATTGAGATTTCTCAAGAGGATGCTAAAGAAATAACCAAACTGACAGAGCAATACGAAAAACTCAAGGCAAAAACGGTATAAATAACATTCCGAAAAACCTTTAAAAACTGGATTTCAGTCTTAACAGGAACAACACAATACGAAATTTGTCATTCCTGCGCAAGCAGGAATCCATAGTAAATAGCAAGAGAGTTTGATTTTGGAAGCGAATATACAAAGATGAATAATAAATCAAGACAAGAAAATATGGCAGTAGTAAAAGAACCATCAACAGTATATATACGTAATAACAAGCTACCAGATTTCTTTGGTCAATCAATTTTAAAGGGAACTTATACCAAAGTAGAAGATTTCTTGTTAGATTCAGATGAGTCGGCTCTTTTTTACTCTCATCCTAATGGTGATATTTGGATAGGAGATGCGACCAAGTGGCTTAGTTCTATTCCAAGTGAATCCGTAGATTTAATCTTTGCTGATCCGCCATACAACATCAAAAAAGCAGAATGGGATACATTTGAATCCCAGCAAGCATACGTCAAATGGTCACTTGAATGGATAGAGCAATCTGCAAGAGTTTTAAAGCCAAACGGGACTATTTACATAAGTGGTTTTTCTGAGATTCTGGCAGACATAAAATTGCCTGCATCACGTTTTTTTCAAGGATGCCGTTGGTTAATATGGCATTATAAAAATAAGGCTAATTTGGGCAATGATTGGGGACGCTCTCACGAAAGCATTTTACATTTTAGGAAAGGCAAGTATTTTACATTTAATGTTGATGATGTCAGAATACCTTATGGAAATCATACATTGAAGTATCCTGATCATCCACAAGCAGAAACAAGCCAATATGGGAAACCAAGTGACAAAGGACGACTTTGGAATCCTCATCCTAAAGGGGCAAAACCAAGAGACGTTATAGAAATCCCAACTACATGCAATGGAATGCACGAAAAGACTCC
>JAPLFT010000128.1 GCA_026390535.1 Pseudomonadota bacterium | reverse complement strand
AGCGAGGAGCGCTACCTGTATGTTAACCCAAACAACGGCGTCCCTATTCAGACAACGACGAAATAACCCATGTAAGTAATTTTCGCTATTAAATTAAGAGGTGTGAGAATGATACAACAGATTATTGAAAAACCGACTATTGTCAAAGCTCAGTGTAATATACCAAAGATCATTAAAGAGTTTATAGGACGTAAGAACACCGATAACAAACAATTGAGTATAGCAAAAATGGAAAGTCCTGCCGGTTGGTCTGAACCGGGCCAGACCCCGGATTTTGACGAATATACAATAGTCCTTAAGGGAACAGTAAAAATTGAGACTAAAGAGAAAACATTTGAAGTAAATGCCGGATCGGCTTTTTGTACATCAAAGGGGAAATGGGTCCGTTACAGTACTCCAAATGGTGCTGAATATATCTCTGTATGTGTTCCGGCTTTTAAGCCGGAAACAGTACATCGTGATGTTCAATAGATCTTACAATTCGCCATCAAGGAAACTATTATAAATGCTTAATACATAATAACTAATATCTGATGTCTGATAGTTGTCATCACAGGCGATCGCTTTTACACAGAAATGACCATTTGGTATATCTACTTGTCCCGTATGAATATCACCGTCGGTACAATCCATTGGCTCCGCTGCCCAACTTGAGCAAAGTGCTGCGTTCTCTTCATCTGAACCCGTTAGTGTAATATGCATGGTTCGTATAACTGCCGTAGGAACTTCAACTTCATTAACATCTGTTACTGGAGAATAATCATAGTGCCAAATGTTAGCTTGCATATTTACTCCAAACAACATAAAGGGTTTTGCAAGCTGGACTATACCTAGATTAGTACCCTCTGTAACGCATGTCCCTGTGCTATTAAATTTATATCCAGCTACGCATACACAATTGCCGGTAGTAGCATTAAGTGCAGAGTTCTCAGGACATTGAATTGTAGCACTACTAGCAGGTGTCATAACACCGCTAGGAGCTGCACTGCTATCAGTAGTTGGTGTATTACTAGAATTATTGGTCCCATTATTATTACAAGCTGCAAGAGAGAAAACCATTAATGTAGCTAAAAGAACTTTACCCATTCTATCACCTCCTTAATCTATTCTATTAAATGCATTATATCGTGTAATTTAATTTTTGTCAATAAATATTTTTATTTTAATCTTATAATATGATAAGGGATTGAAATGATTTGGTTATTTTTAAATTTAACGGATTCGCTTTTTAACAAATTGAAGAACGTCGTTCCGCCTTACCGTCTGGGAAAAGAGACATTACTCTCGATCGCTCCTTGAAGAAAATCTTCTTTAAATTCTCCTCCTCCTTGGAGAAGAATCTTTCTAATTCCTCATTTTCCTTGGGAGAAAATGCCTTTATTCTCTCTTCTTCTTTGGAAAAGAAATCTTTTAATTCCTCATTATCCCTTTCATTGGAGAGAAAATTTTTCAATTCCTCCTTCTTCTTAAGGAAAAGATCCATCAGCCTTTTCTTCTTATCAAGGGAAATTGCCTGTAGTTTTGCTTCCTTGTCAGGGTAAAGATAAAGTGTTCCTATTTCCTCTCTAAAAAATTTTCCTATTTCTTCATTTTCATTGTCGAAAAATGCATTTATTTCTTCATTCTCCTTTAGAAAAAATGTATTGAATCTGTCTTTGAAAAAATTCTCCAGTCTTTTGTTTGGCTTAAGAAGGACGATCAAATCAGAACCTGATATGGGAATAATTGTAGCGGATTTTGGGCAAAATAATATGTAATCATCGGGATTACCGGTGGCAGTAAACTTAACCAATCCTTTTATGTTATAGTCTATGGCATCACCGTTGAAATCAAAAAAAACATACATATCGTCATATAACCTTGCTTCAGCGTTGGAAGTGGCGTCCTTTGAGGTTAAAAGTTTTAATATCTTTATTTTCTCTGCTTTTGCCTTAGATAAAGATTAAAATGTATTTCATGAATTTGATTACTCCAAAATTGAAAAGAGAATGGGATTATAATGATTAAAGACAAAAAAATCAAGTAAATTATCGTATGAAAAAATTACACTTTACTCTTTCAAGGATGAAAGGAAAACCTTAAAATAATCAGATAGTTAAACTTTCTAAATTAACTTTTCCGTTATGTTTACAATTCCCTTGCTCCCGTCTTTTAGCGGGATTGATTTAGGACTTGCTCCCATATTTAGATTAAGTTTTTTAATGTCCACGGCTTTTAGTGTAGTGTCTTCATAAGTTCTATAATACAGAACTTTATTGGTCAGATCTTTTATTACCGACCATTGAGCATATCCGTATAGGTTATGTGCTTCTTTTATAGTGCCTATTGGGATATCCACTGCATTAAGAATATGTTCCGCAAGATTTACAGCGGCGGAGGCATCCTTAACAGGATTAGCGGAGCTAACGCACCATGAGAGTTTTACAAAACGGGATGGTGGTGTCCAGTCTCCAGGTAATCCCAAGAGACCGCTTCCGACACCTGTCGATTTGATATTTTGGCCGTTCATGGAAAACGCTTTTTTATCGTGTGAATCGAGATTAATGTAGTTGCTGAGATTGCTGATCTGCCAGTTAAAATCCGGTGCATTCGTCATTACACCGAGCGGATTGTTATATATATGTACTTCACCGTTAATAAATTCAACGACCAGGTTATTTTTTTTCGCATCGTGTATGGCAAAATGAAATCCCTGTACACCACCCAACTCTTTTATAACTATACCTACTACTCGGATATTATTAAGCCCTTTTTTTACTTCTTCAACAGTCTCAAAATTCCCCAGTATGTAAGTAGGAAAATCAGATGACGGGACAGATTTTACTCCGGGAACTGCTGTCTGATATTTTGTATCTCCATAGACCAGCGACTCTATTGATAATCCTTTTTCATTCATACCGTCGGATATCAGTGCCTGTTTTCCCATAGAGTCCATCCCCAAAAAAGCATATTTGTTTTTTATACTTCTTGGAACGACCCAAAGCTTGGAATGAAGGTCTACCGGAAATTCCATTGACCGGCCTATTACTATGCTTCCGTCTTTAGCCTTGATTTGGAAATCAGAGCACGCATCAGCCTTATTAAAACAGAGGGACAGGATAGATAAAAATAATACGTTTTTTAATACTTTCATTTTTTCCTCCAGGTATTTTAAGTATTTCTATCAATATTTAAGTTGGTAATCCACATGTTTTAGAACAATAGACAGTTTATTGTCTTGTTTTATCTTGTGAGCTGTAAGGTAGCTAAATCAATAATTTTTTCTTGTTAATATGTTATTTTGCATTCATAATTATTATTATCT
>JAPLFT010000201.1 GCA_026390535.1 Pseudomonadota bacterium | reverse complement strand
CACTGAAACTTCCGGAATATATCCTTACAAAAGTAATCTGTCCGGAGTAGGAGTCGTTTGCAACCTTAAACGCCAGGGCGGCAAGCTTATTTTCCAGTTTTGGTTCCTAGGATATTTTTTTCTCGTGCTTCTCCGGATCTATACCGGTTACAGCACCCCTGTCTATCGGCGATGGAAGAAGTTTTACAACGGCATCCAATAACGGTTGAACTCCCTTATTTTTTAGTGCAGATCCGCAAAAAACCGGGACAAATGTACAATCCAGTGTGACTTTTCTTAAAGCTTCCCATATCTGATCTTCGCTGACCTGGGTTCCATCCAGAAATTTTTCGCAAATCCCGTCGTCACACTCACTTAATTTTTCTATCATCAAGTTCCTGTAATGCCTTGCATCCTCTAAAAGTTCCGATGGTATATCCTGATACTCGTATTCAACACCCTGTGTTTCATCCTTCCAATATATGGCCTTCATCTTTATAAGATCTATAACACCCCTGAAGTTATCCTCTCTGCCGATGGGTATCTGGGTTAATATCGGTTTTGCGTGGAGCTTTGTCTCTATGCTTTCTTTTGCCCTAAAAAGATTCGCACCGAGCCTGTCCAGCTTGTTGATAAAAGCAATACGGGGTACATTATATTTGTTGGCCTGTCTCCAGACTGTCTCGCTTTGAGGTTCTACACCGCCGACGCCACAAAAAACTGCGATAGCACCGTCAAGCACCCTCAGAGACCTTTCGACCTCTATTGTAAAATCAACATGACCCGGGGTATCTATTATATTTATTCTGTGATCCAGCCAGTAACAAGTGGTAGCCGCCGCTGTAATAGTAATACCGCGTTCCTGCTCCTGGACCATCCAGTCCATAGTAGCAGTGCCCTGATCTACCTCGCCTATTTTATGATTTTCGCCGGTGTAAAAAAGAATTCTTTCCGTTAACGTAGTTTTACCGGCATCAATATGCGCCATGATACCGATGTTACGATACTTTTGTAATGCAACATCGTCCATTTTTTACCAGCGGTAATGTGCGAAAGCCCTGTTAGCCTCTGCCATTTTTAGAGTATCGTCTTTTTTCTTGAAAGATCCGCCTCTGCTATTATAAGCGTCCATAAGTTCGGCTGCAAGTCTATCCATCATAGTTCTCTCGCTACTCCTGGCCCTTGCATTTGCAACTATCCATCTAAGACCAAGGCTCTGCTGTCTGTCCGGACGAACTTCAACCGGGACCTGATAGTTGGCTCCGCCGACCCTGCGTGATTTTACTTCCACCTGTGGTTTTATATTACCCAATGCCTTATGAAAATAAGCCAGTGGCTCCTCTCCGGTCTTCTCTTTTATAGCGTCGAGAGCACCGTAAACGATATGTTCAGCAGTTCCCCTTTTGCCGTCTTCCATAACGCTGTTTATGAGCTTAGTTATGGTAAGATCGCCGTATTTGGGATCCTTAAGAACCTCTCTCTTTACTGCTGCTTTTTTTCTACTCATTTAAGGTACCTCTCCTTTCTAATTCCCTATTAATTTATTTTGTTGCTCTCTTTGCGCCGTATTTGGATCTTGCCTGTTTTCTGTTTGTAACACCGGCGGTATCCAAAGAGCCTCTGATTATATGATAACGAACACCCGGAAGATCTTTTACCCTGCCTCCCCTGATCATAACAACGGAGTGCTCCTGAAGATTATGTCCTTCTCCGGGTATATATGCCGTGACTTCAAAACCGTTTGTAAGCCTTACCCTTGCAACTTTTCTTAAAGCCGAATTAGGTTTTTTTGGCGTCGTTGTATAAACCCTTATGCATACACCGCGTCTTTGAGGGCATGTTGTAAGCGCAGGTGCTTTCGTCTTTGCTTTTTGCAAGTGTCTCTCTCTTCTCACTAACTGGTTAATTGTTGGCATTCTATTCCTTCTCCTTAAATTTAACTCATGGTCTAATATGTTATTTTAACTGTCATGTCAAGAGTCCTAGAAAGACACCCTGTCTTCCTCATCCGTCTCCGCAAGCGACCCGGCGATATCAAGTTCTTCTTCCTCGGCAACACTAAACTCTGCCAATCTGTACGTGGCCAAACCGCTGCCGGCCGGTATCTGTCTGCCCAATGCCACGTTTTCTTTTAACCCTCTCAGATAGTCAACCTTTCCGGCAATAGCCGCCTCAGTTAAAACCTTAGTGGTTTCCTGGAACGATGCGGCAGAAATAAAGCTGTCCGATGTCAGCGTTCTGAGTAACTCTTTCATTCTCTTCCATGAATATATATTTCTCTACCTGCTCATTAATCAGGAAGTTGGTGTCACCGGGATCCGTTATTCTGACCCTGTTGAGCATCTGTCTTACTATGGTTTCAATGTGTTTATCGTTGATCTTAACACCCTGAAGCCTGTAAACTTCCTGTACTTCGTCTACAAGATATTTCGCGACTTCCTTTTCACCCTGGATCCTCAGGATATCATGAGGATTTACAGAGCCGTCCATCAACGGTTCACCTGCTCTTACAAAGTCCCTGTCCTGAATAGTTACATGCTTTCCCTTGGGGATTATATACTCTCTGGGTTCTCCGATTTCCGGAGTCACGATTACCTTTCTTTTGCCCTTAACTTCAGGAGTAATTGTTATTATACCGTCTATTTCCGTAACAATGGATGATTCTTTTGGTTTTCTCGCTTCAAAAAGCTCAGCAACTCTTGGAAGACCGCCGGTGATGTCCTTTGTCTTTGTGGTTTCTCTTGGTATCTTAACAAGCACGTCTCCGCTGAATACCTTGTCACCGTCGTTAACCATTATGTTCGCACCGACCGGAACGATATAAATAATCGGCTGATTGATGCTGTTCATTAACGGCTCACCGGACTCATTAACAAGAGATATCTTAGGAGAAACTTCTCTTGACTCAACAACCACCTTACGTGAAAGACCCGATATCTCATCGACCTGTTCTGCAACGTTAATACCTTCCGCAATATCTATATACTTGATGTATCCGCTCATTTCTGAAACGATAGGAATAGTATATGGATCCCACTCAGCGACAAGAATATTTACATTAACATCGTCTCCGTCCTTAAAGAATATCCTTGCACCGTAAACGATAGGCTGTCTTTCTCTTTCTCTTCCTGCATTATCAAGTATCGCGATTTCACCCGTACGATTCATTGCCGTAAAATTGCCTTCCTTGTTTGCTACTATTTTTAGTTTTATGTATTTTACTTTACCTTTTGTCTTTGACTCGAATTTACTCTGCTCCGCTCTTCTTACCGCTGTACCACCCACGTGGAACGTTCTCATGGTAAGCTGTGTTCCCGGTTCACCAATTGATTGTGCCGCTATGA
>JAPLFT010000214.1 GCA_026390535.1 Pseudomonadota bacterium | reverse complement strand
TCACAAGATTATCTCTCTGCGGCCTTGGACAAACAGCACCTAATCCTGTACTTACCACGTTAAAATATTTTGAGAACGAGTATAGACAGCATATAAATGATTTAAAATGTGCGGCAGGTGAATGTAGGGCTTTGATATCGTATTCTATAGATCCAAAAAAATGTATCGGATGCATGGTATGTAAAAAGGTATGTCCTTCTACCGGGATCTATGTAATGCCTAACGAGGCTGGCAAGAATATATGCGGCATAGACAATGCCGGTTGCGTAAAATGTAACAAGTGTTTTGAAGTCTGCAAGTTTAAAGCTGTGTTAAAGGCGTAGGTTCAAAATGAAAATAGATATAAACGGAAGATCACTGGATTTTAATCAGGGCGAAACAATACTGGGAGTCGCAAAAAGGAACGGAATAGATATCCCGACACTGTGTTTTGACGATAGATTCAAACCATATACGTCCTGTTTTATCTGTATAGTTAAGGATAATAAGAACGGAAAACTTATACCGTCGTGTTCCATTAAAGCTACGGACGGCATGAGTATAATAACAGACGATGATGAAATAAAAAAAATCAGAAAAATGGCACTTGAACTAATGCTATCTGAGCATGATGCGGATTGTTTCAGCCCCTGTAAAACAACCTGTCCGGCAGGGATAGACATAAGGGATTATATACTCCATAGCCGTACCGGTGAAGAGATGAATGGTTTTATGGCCGTCAGAAAAAAGAACCCGCTAGTAACGGCTGTGGGAAGAGTATGCCCGGCATTTTGTGAGGCTGATTGCTCAAGGACCAATATTGATGATACGGTGAACATAAGATTATTGAAAAGATATCTGGGTGATTCCGTATATGAAAAATACTATGATGATCTTCTTAAAATAGAAAAAGGTATGATACAAAAGGCAAATCCGATAAAGAGTATTGCCGTTGTTGGCGGCGGGCCGGCCGGCCTTTCTGCCGCATATTATCTGACCCTGGCGGGTCATAAGGTTACCATATATGAGTGCATGCCAAAACTAGGCGGTATGCTTCGTTATGCCATTCCTTGCTATAGACTACCGGTCGATGTACTTGACAGGGAGATAGAATCTATAACAAGACTTGGAGTGGACTTTAAGACAAGTTTTGTTGTTGATAAAGAGAATATACAAAAACTGTCCAAACAGCACGACGCTGTGCTTTTGGCCATAGGCACATGGAAAGAAACTGCATTGGGGCTTGATGAGAAGCAGTACATAAATATATTCCCTGCGGTATCCTTTTTAAAGAGTGTAGTTGAGAATAAAATAAAATCAGTAGGAAAAAAGGTCATCGTTATAGGCGGAGGGAACAGCGCCATAGATGCTGCAAGGGTCTCAAGAAGATTGGGAGCAGAGGTTAATCTAATATACAGAAGAACAAGAAAGGAGATGCCTGCTCTTAATATAGAGGTTGAAGATGCGTTGAACGAGGGTGTAAAACTCTTTGAACTAATGAGTCCGTTTGAACTTACCGCAAAATCAATAAAATTCAGAAAAATGGTGATATCCGACGAGGTTGATAGTTCGGGAAGAAGAAAAATAAAGGACACGGATGAATTCGTAAATTTTGATTTTGATACGCTGGTGTATGCCATAGGCCAAAAACCGGAGCCTGAGCTTATAGACAGCATGAAGGCTCTTGGTTTGAATAATGTCTATCTGTGCGGTGATGCCAAATTGGGTGCAAGCACAGTAATAGAGGCTGTGGCTGACGGCAGAAAGACCGCAGAAAAGATAATAAACAAGACAAGCGATGAATTGAGTTTCTATTCACTCAGAGAAAAAGGAATTCTTTTTGCCGCTGAGAACAAGAAGGTAGAAAAGCAGAAGGTCTCCCATCTTTTGGCCTCGGCCAGGATAAAGAACTTTAGCGAGGTTGAGGGCGGGTATAATTCCATAGTGGCTGTAAAAGAATCCGATCGTTGTATAAATTGTGGATGTACTGCGGTGGATGAATGCGATCTTAGAAAGTATTCAATAGACTACGATGCCCAACCTAACAAATATAAACATGCCATGGATAAGAAAAAAAGATTCGTAACAGGTGCGGGTCATGTATTTTCCGACGAAAGTCTTAAATACATGACGCATGAACCCTCAAAGTGCATAAAATGCGGAAAATGTATAAGCGTATGTTCCGACGTTGCAGGAGCTAACGCATTATCATTTATCGGTAGGGGGCTGGGTATGGTCCTTTCATCGAACACAGAGAATAATATATCCAAATCTTCCTGCATACTTTGCGGCATGTGTATAGATTCATGCCCTACAGGCTCGTTATCAGAAAGTTTGCAAAACACAAAATGGACCGGATTCATAGAAGAGCTGGGAGAGTGTAAGGGTTGTTTCTTAAAGTGCAAGGTGCAGTACGGATACAACAATGGCAAGATTTTTAGGGCAAGATCCTACGATACCCCTATATGTTCAGTGGGAAGATGGGGTTGGAGCAAAAATTACAATGACGCAAATGACTATTATAGAGGTAAAATAACGAAAAACACAGAAATGGGATTTGATAAAACAAAAATCATAGACGGTGAATACCTTAAGAAATCCGATTATATTGTAAGTTTTACATATAATCCATTTACGGATAATCCAAGGACTGCATATGAGTTGAATAGATTAAGAGAAAAAGGTGTGGCGGTATTTATGGCAAATTCCGCATCTTCCAATATTCAAGGCCTGTAATTATCTTTAATTATTATAATTATGACCCAAAACAGATTAAAGATATAACCAAGGCATATCCTGACGTGAAACTGCTGCCGGTTTATTATAAAACGACTGTGTAAAGGGTTGCTTGTAAGTTTTACAAACAAATTAATTGAATATAATCAATATGTTGTGGTTGTTTAGAGAAATTTTACATAAATCCTTGAAAACCCTAGACTTATAGACAAAGACTTTTAACAGTGCTAGTAACATATGTCTTTTAATTAAATATCGGGAGGATTTTTATCAGCATGGAAAATTTAAGCATAAAACTTGAGGATGTATCCAGTATATCCAAAAAGATCACAGTGGAAGTCCCTTATTCAAGGGTTAAAAAAGAAATGGAAAAAGTGTTGGAAAGAGTCAGTCAGGGAGCGGTCATAAAGGGATTTAGAAAAGGTAAGGCCCCTAAGGCTGTAATAGAAAAACAATATGCGGATAATATCCGTTATGATGTTACAGAAAATCTTATCAATGAATCTTACGCCTATGCTTTAAAAGAGCATAAGCTGGAGCCGGTAAGCTATCCCAATATATCTGACGTCGTCCTAAAGGACAACGAACCTTTCAAATACGAAGCTATAATAGAGATCAAACCCCAGGTTGAGCCAAAAGACTACACCGACATAAAGATAGAAGCCATAAACACAGAACCGACCCAGGACGATATAGATAAGATAGTTCTTAGCTTACTTGAGAGTAAGGCGGAAATGAAACCGATTATAGAGGACAGACCGGTTATGGACGGCGACTGGGTTGATGTGGATTTTGAGGGAGATATCGACGGTGTAAAACAAAAAAGCCTGTCCATCAAATCCTATGTCTGCCAGATAGGTGATAAGAGCGGGCTTCTTGAGGATCTGAGCAAGGGAATAAAAGGCATGAGGCCTGGTGAAGAGAAAACCATAAAATCAACATATGCGGCCGATTATTATTCTGAAGAACTAAGGGGCAAGGTCGTCGATTTCAAGGTGAAGTTGAATAAGCTTCTGGACAGAGTATTGCCTGAATTGACAGAAGAATTTGTAAAGGAATCAAAACTTGCAGGCTCTAAAGATGAATTTCTGAATAACATAAAAGAAAATCTGAAAAGAAGAAAAGAGGAAGT
>JAPLFT010000046.1 GCA_026390535.1 Pseudomonadota bacterium | reverse complement strand
TGCTCTCAGCGTAGATGAGATGAACTCTTTTTTATCATCAATAGATGCTACAACGACCATCGGTAAAAGAAATCTTGCGATAATAGAAATGCTCTACGGCGCCGGACTAAGAGTATCTGAACTGGCGTTAATAAAACTTGGTGATATTGATTTTGATCAGAGGATAATGAAAATACTGGGTAAAGGCAGAAAAGAACGCCTTGCTCCATTTAATCAGGAGGCTGCTAATACACTAAAGACGTATCTTGATGTAAGAGGACAATTCGTTAATGCAGATAAACCCAATGATTATATCTTTCTTAATAAGAGCGGGGGAAATCTTGGAGTCCGTTCAATTCAACGTCTGACAAAATTTATATCAATAAAGGCAGGATTGTTAAGAAACGCTACTCCCCATACCATGAGGCACTCCTATGCCACACACCTGCTGGAAGCCGGAGCGAGTATCAAGACGGTAAAAGAATTACTGGGTCACGCAAGCATAGCAGCCACTCAAAGATATACCCATCTGACCATGGATAAACTTTCCGAGATGTATAAAAAAGCTCACCCAAAAGCGTAATACCTAAATATCAATTGTACAAATAGTTGACATCTGAAGTGCTTTTTTTTCATACATCTGTAACAAGCTTTGAGGGTTAACATATTGAAATTATTATGTTTATTATTTTAGATTAAAAATGGCACAGGTGTTGCAATACTAAGGTTAAAATATGATTTCCTAGGGGAGGAAAGAAAAATGAAGGTGTTAAATAATTTTAAGGGATTAGTGATAATCAGCTCATTGATGCTGGTTATTGGCGCTTGTGGAAAGCAGGGTACAAGTATACTGGGTGGCAATCAGTACAATAATGCTACCTGTTCTACTACATCAACAACGAATACCTTTACCGGAACAATTCAGGATACGTATGATCCTCAGTATGGCTATTCTCAGGGTACTGTAGCTCTGACGATACTATCCAACAGCGGAGCAGTTTCCGGACAATTCTCAGCTTCTGCGGTACTAACGTTGAATGGATCACAATACTGTTGCACAACACAGGGTGCGGGAAATGTCCTTTTATCTCCAATGGCACAGGATGAAGTAGCTATAGTGAACGGCCTTACTCTTATCTGTAATCAATCTACAACAGGTAATACTGGTGGTCTCTTTAATGGTACTTATCAGGCTATTACATTAAAAATAGGTGTTTCCGGACCTGGTTATGAAAACGGATATGCTTATCTACTTATAGGCCAGACACTTCAAGGTTATATAACGGTTTCAAGCGGTGTTCAGTTAGTGGGCGGAATAGGGAACATGGTTACACACTTTGTAATGTAAATTAAATATATATAAGGAATAAGGGAGGAATTTTTATGAAGAAAGTATTAACGATAGCGATAGCTATAATGACTGTAGCAACGCTAATCTCTTGTGGGGCTTCCTCACGAGCACAGTCGGGTCTTACAAAGGCCAGTACACAGGGCCAGGATCAGTTTTCATCGTTGACCGGTGTAAAAACAGATAGCATGTATATATATTCCACAGCGGAGTTTACATGTAATGCCCAGCTTACAGCGGCTAATATAAATCTTGCCGGTCTGTTTGGTACAAATGTAACTTCAAGAACTGTTACGGATTTTAGCATGTCATTGTTTATAGATTCTACGTATAAACAGTCTTTTATATATATGGTTTTTGAATTTGCAGATGAAGTAGGCACACCATATTTGTATGATTTAATTTCTACTAGCCCGGTTGTAATAAACGGTACCTCTATGACGATCTACTTTACAGATGGGACACAGATAGTGTTAACAACTCTTCCTGGTTCAACGACTAATGTAATTAATGTGGTTATACAGGATTCCGGAGTTAGTGTTCCTTTTGCAAATGGTACACCATTTACGCTTACACAAACTCCTGCTGTAGCAACAAAGTAGCTAATTACCTCCCCTCTTTTATAAGTAATTAGAAAAGGAGAGCCGCCCATTGTCAGTGGGCGGTTTTCTTTTATTATAAATACTTCTTAAGACCTCCATATGTATGTTAAAATCCTCTACAATGGACAGCAATAAATATCTCGAACTTTTTTCTACTCATCTGAAAGTGGAAAGAGGATTAAGCATTAACACCGTGGAATCTTATTTCAGGGATATAAGCAGGTTTCTTGCGTCATGCACCGATGAGTCATTAAAAAAAATAAGCAGACAGGATATCCATAACCATATAGTTATGCTCTACGACCTTGGTCTGGACGCCAGAAGCATCGCCAGAGTTGTAAGTTCACTAAAGACCTTCTTTAATTTTCTGGTTCGGGAGGGAATAATTCAGGATGACTTGTCCATTAACATAAAATCTCCAAAATTCAAAAAAGCACTCCCTTCTGCACTTACAGTTGAAGAAGTAGACAAGTTATTTAATGTTGTTGATGTATCAAAATGGGAGGGAATAAGGGACAGGGCGATATTAGAACTCCTTTATGCATCGGGATTAAGAGTCAGTGAACTTATCAGCCTGAAGAGAGAATCAATAAACATATCGGAGGGATTTCTTATAGTTCATAGCGGTAAGGGTGGTAAGGATCGTCTTACGTTACTGGGGTCATCTGCAAAGGAATGGATAGGTAAATATCTTGAGGCCTCTCTTGATAAGCTTATTAGCACTGAATTTTTATTTGTTACAAGACGTGGAAAACCGTTTACCCGTCAGGGTGTCTGGTTGAAACTAAAAGAATATGCCCAAAAATCCGGTATAGCTAAGACGGTGTATCCTCATATTCTAAGACACAGCTTTGCCACTCATCTTTTGGAAGGTGGTGCTGATCTTAGAGCTATACAAACGTTGCTTGGACATTCCAGCATTACAACAACAGAGGTTTACACCCATGTAAGGACGGATTTTCTCAGAGAAGAGTATGATCAATTCCATCCAAAGAGTAAAAATGTTAAAGGTTAATAGCCGGATCCTTTAATTCTCATTGCCTATGCCTATAACCAGGTGTTATTATTTACCATAGAGGGGACATAGGTGAAGTTCTATAATCTGCTAATATCAATTATTTTTTTTGGTGTATTTTATTCCTGTAGTACGACCAAAACAACGACCATGCCCGTGAATCCTCCGGAAGCTACAGGAAAGAGTGATGAAGTTCTTGAGCTTAAAGCGAAGATAGATGATCTGAACAACAGAATATTTACTATGAATGAACAGCTTGAAAGCCTTAAAGCCAGGATAAAAGACAAATCAGCGGAAGAAAACGTTTTGGCTGCATACAAGGGTGATAAAACTCAGGAGAAAGTGGCAAGCTCATCCTCGGATAATAATAATTCTCCTATGTATGGCGAATATCTGGAGGCATTTACTCTTTTCAAAAACAAGGAATATTCCAAAGCTATGGTCGCGTTCTCTTCTTTTATAGATAAATATACCAATACATTCCTGACTGATCATGCATATTTCTGGCTGGGTGAAAGTTATTATCAACAGGGAGAGTATACCCTCGCAATAGATGAGTATCTTAAGGTTATAAAAAAATTTCCGGACGGAAGTAAGACTCCGGAGGCCATGCTTAAAATTGCTATGAGTTATAAAGTCCTTGGAGAAAAAAAGGACTCGGAAGCATATTTAAAGGGTCTTATTTCGAAATACCCTAATTCAAGGGCCGCTACTACAGCTATTAGGGTAGGGAGTAAGTGATGTTTTGCTTTGTGCCTTTTTTAATTATTTTGCAATCTTTGTGCATAAATATTTATGCTCAAAGTGACGAGGATCTTGATAAATTACTTGAAGAGGATACAACTGTCCCTCAGGCTCAATTACAAGATCCGTCTTTTCAAAATAATACGCCAGTTGGGGAAAGTGATTTTCTAAAAAGTGGAGAAACCCTTTATACACCGCCGGTTATTTTA
>JAPLFT010000184.1 GCA_026390535.1 Pseudomonadota bacterium | reverse complement strand
GTTAAAAATGAGCGCCAGCGTTATCCAAAAAATACTCAAAAGGATTGCTTCTTTTAATTTAATCTCGTGGGCTTTTCTGTGGAACACTCCAAGATCAACGGCAAGCATTATAAGGACAAAAACTATAAAACCGGCCCATATGTAAACGGACATAAAACTCCCAGCTTATTACTAAATAGCCTCTATGCATTATAGCACGTTGACAAAAATTGAACAAACTGTTAGTTTTCCGATTCTACAAAGCTTAAAGTGTTTACGGAGAGGTGTCCGAGTGGTCGAAGGTGCATGCTTGGAAAGCATGTGTGGTGTCACAGCCACCCAGGGTTCAAATCCCTGCCTCTCCGCCATTAATTAGATATAGAACTGTTATTAAAATCCATAAAATAATCCTGGATCTTCTTTCCCCTGAATGGAGGCACTCCATTTGTTTCCGGCCATATCATTTTTTTGAATACAGCCCCATAGCTGGAAAATGTTTTTGTATCATGGTTGTTCGAGGTCAGCAAGTCCATCATCGCTATATAGGCACGAAAACAGTCTCCCACTTTTTTATTCGGCTCAATAATAGTTAAGTATACTGCCATCACCTCGTGCAGATCCACCCATTTCATCTTTGTTTCATAGACCAATTTGGATTGGGTCAATATCTCTATGGTCCTCAATTTTATTTCTTCTTCCAATAATGCAGGATCGGAATATTTTTTTGTTATTATAGTTATATTATCCGGATAATATTCAAAAAGAGCAGGATCCAATGCTCCAGCTCCTATGAACATACTATATCCTCTATCGTAATCATTCCCTATTTTTTTCATTACTCTTGTTTCCAGATAAATCTTTTTTCCGTAGAGGATTTCATATAAACTAGCCCTTTTTTGATGATAATCATCTGTAATCTGGCCAAGATCAGTAACACCACACGGTTTAAGCTGTATAATGTTATTATTATCCACATAACAGTATTTCCCAAATTCCTCGCGATCGGCAAACAGATCAACAAGCTCAGGGGTCCAGTTATTGGCGTTCGCAAATTTACCAAAATTCTTATGCATGTTTTTAAGATTTATTCTTTTGTATAATATCGGTATGATTTATTTTTCCGCCTCATTCATGCTCATAAAACTCAAGTCATAACAGATCTTATTTTTATAGTCAGTATTCATCGGCATATCAAGATACAAGATCATCTCCGGAGATATGATGCAATCTTTAAGTTTTTCACTTGTAAATTCTCCGGATTTAATTAAATCCAAATGAGCCAGTGTAGCTGTTCTATAATACCTTTTACCTTTACTAACCCGTATGTTGAACCTGACTTTCGTATACCATGTCTTAAATTTATCGTACGACGATAACATGGGAAAAGGAGATACACTGTTTATTTGCCCTTTAATTTCTTTTATTATTGCTGTTTGTTTTTCCGGTGTAAAATTATTGGAATGATTAATGTTCTTGATTTGTTCCAGGGCAATTTCATTTTTAATATTGTCTTGTATATAAGGTAGTTCCTCTATAAAAAATAAAAAGTCCTGTTCTCTGTCTTCTTCTTTTACCTGGTTTGTAATATATCTGTGAAGATAGATTATAAAATTTTCAAAATTGTTCATTCCAATCATTATCTGCAGAGTTTCCAGTTCCTGAGTATTCAATAAAGTATTACCCTGATTTCTCCAGTCTACGATATCAGAGAGTACATTCCTAAAGTTTTTATTTACGCTGATCATGTTGCCATTTTCGTATATATATTTCTCAGGATTAATTAAATAATCATCTTTTTCATTAATATAAATACCCGGTAATATTTCTATATAATTCTCATTACCTATTACCACCTTCACGGCATTTTGAATCTTTGGTATGCTATTGTTCAATCCCGAAGTTTTAACTTTACTGGTATTTTCTTCCAGTGAAGGGATATTAGGTCTAATACTTGTGGATTCTTTTTGCTGTAATTTATCCGGATGTGTCCATTCCGACGTAACTGGATATAGACTTGTGGTAGTTGTTTGAGTTATTGCCTTTGTAGGACTGGCAATAGCTTTTGTTGTTTTAGTGGGTTCCGTTGTTGTTAAATTTCTAACAACCGGTGATGGTTGAACTTTAGTAACCGGTCTAACCATTACATCTACATCAGTATTATTATACGAACTGCCAGAAAATGGGTTTATATTAGTTGGATAATCAGATCCTGTAATTGGAGGAGTATTTTTATCAACAGGACCGTTCTTGAGAAGTTTAGAATTTGCCTTTGCCTGATTAACAAGATCCGGGGTGGCATCTTTATAATTGATAACAGGATCCTTTCCCGGAACCGTTTCATATTCGACTTTAGGGGTTTTTAATTCTTCCGGTACATCTATTTTTATTGGTACATTATTTGTTGGCATATTATTTTTTGGTCTTATTAATATTCTTATTTTATCTATCCTGGCTCCAAGTTTCTGCGCTGTAGTTACCAGTCTGTTTACGATCTTACCGGTTGTGGTAGATGCAAAGGCTGTTGCAAGTTCAGTACTTGTTGTTGTAATTCCAAGTTCATACGCAAACTCAGTTCCGTATCTTACCGCTATCTCTTCTCCTATGCTATTTGCAAGAGGAGACACTGCAGCAGCTACCTCTGTACCATACAGAGCACTCATAACCATTGTGGTCCCTGTCTCTACATATAAAATAGTACGAAGAGCCTGATCCAAACAGTTTAAAGAAAAGGATGTCCATCCTAATACGTTTTCCCAACCACCTGTCTCAGGATATGGGAGCTTTTCCGCATCTCTTATATGTTTTGGTATTAAAGACCAGGCCATACGGCTTGTTTCCAAAGGCACGGCCCATATTCCATTTAAATCATTAGCTCTATTTACATCATGCCATGTTGCTATCTTCTTAAGATCAGGAAGTGTCTCTGTAATTCCACGTCCATCCATCGCCATGTTTGTCTGGCCGGCTGCTATATTTGCCCATACTGTCTGGGTTAAGGGATATACACCAACTCCTGTATTGGAGTATCTTATTAAAAGGTCCTTAGCCTCGTAATTTCTCGTCCTTTCATAAATATTTCCCAGAGATTTGAATAAAGATAGAGATATGAATCCATTCTGATCATTGCCATCAAAACTGCTTACCTCCATATCTTTTGCAAGTTCTTTTAAAAGACCCGAGATATCCTGTATCAGAGTCCTGGTCCTTACATACCCCAATCCCTCGGCACCGCCGATCCTGCCGGACAAAGGAAAATATCTATTTGTAACAGCAAGTTTTAAAAACTTATAAATTTGTTCTTTTTCTGAAGCAGATACATAGTTACTTATCATTCCAAGAGTAATACCCGACCATATTGCACTCTCTCCGGCATCTCTTGTCATGTGATATAGAAGTTTTCCCTTTATTATTGCATTTGTATTTTCATTAACCAGATCATTTGAATAAGATAATTCCAATATTAATAATGATGCAGATATTTCTTCATCTTTACAAACACCATCCTTAGCTATTACACAATTAACGGCTTTATCTATTTCTTGTTGGATTATTTTCTCTTTAGACTGAATAACAGCTTGTGAATATAAATTCGATGAAAATAAAATTAATACTAAAAATAAACAAACATATTTCATAAGTTGTGTACTCTGTGTGTCTATTATGCAACTTATGTGCCTAAGACATAATACCTATAACATGTTGTTATTACTCGGTACTAGTATTTTATTTATAAGCTACGAAATGTATAGATATTAGCTAGATGGAAGAGTTTTGAACATTATTTATTTTGCATTTAGAGCAAAGCCTTTGCAAAAATAAATGTACTGCGCCAGTAATAAAAACATCTTTGATAACATTTTTCTCATAACATTCCCTCCTTATTTGATCCGTAATTATCCATGGCTGTATTTAAACATACCTGTGTGACGGGCAAAAAACCTTTATGTTAATTTTATGTAAAATCGACCAAACACAGACAACAAAGGCCGCTCCGGTAAAAGAGCGGCCCTTATTTAAGTAATCTTTATTATATAAATCAGGACTTAGTCGTAATACTCAACACCCAAATGCGTAATTAAGTCCTCACCCATTGCATAGCGAAGTGTGTTCTTCAACTTCATAAGCTGAATGAAAAGATCATGTTCAGGATACAATTTTTTCGCGGTCATAGGAGATTTATAATAGAATGACAACCATTCAAGGACGCCCCTATATCCTGCACGCTGTTCATAGTCAGTGAAGATAACAAGGTCAAGAACAACAGGAGCGGCAAGTATGGAATCCCTGCACAAGAAGTTTATTTTTATCTGCATCGGCATTCCCATCCAACCTACTATATCTATGTTATCCCAACTTTCTTTGTTATCTCCACGAGGAGGATAATAATTTATTCTCACTTTATGGAAAAGATCCTTATATAGAGTCGGATACATATCTTTTTGTAAAATGCTCTCAAGGACAGAAAGTTTGGAAACTTCCTTGGACTTGAAACTTCCAGGATCATCAAGGACTTCTCCATCCCTGTTACCAAGTATATTTGTGGAAAACCATCCGCTCACACCAAGCATTCTGGCTTTGAACCCGGGAGCAATAATGGTCTTCATCAATGTTTGGCCGGTCTTAAAATCCTTTCCGGATATACAAACGCCGTTTTCCATAGCCATTTCTCTGATAAAATCCGTATCAACGCAAAGATTTGGAGCACCGTTACAGAAAGGAACTCTCATCTTCATCGCCGCATAAGCATACATCTGGGATGGAGCAATATTAGGATC
>JAPLFT010000331.1 GCA_026390535.1 Pseudomonadota bacterium | reverse complement strand
TGCCGGAAAGGCTTAAAAGGGTCTATTGGAATACCTATAATCTGTTTCCTGCGGCTTCTGGAATCAGATCTTTCTTTGCCAATGCCAAGCGCGAAACGGTAAGACTTCTATTCGGTATGTAATCTAATAATCAAATTTAGCAGTTAACCAGTATGATCTTCCGGGTTGCGGGAATCCGTTAAAATCCTCGTAATGATCATCCCCGATATTTTTGATTTCGCCTGTTATCGTGAATTTATCGATAAAAAATGTTATACCGATGTTGTGTTCCCTTTTGATAGCCGCAGGCAAAAGGTTTGCACTATCATAATACAATCCACTGGCGTATATCAGTTCGTAGTACAATTTAAATATCCTATAGCCGCCTTCCAGTTTTGTAGAGACTGAATGCTCAAATCTTCCGGGGAGTTTTTTACCGTTAAAAGCCTGAATTACACTATCGTTTATGGCAGATTGCCATGTGTAATTAGTCGTAAATGATATGTTCTTTAAAAACTCCAAAACAAAACCCGTTTCTATGCCGTTTATTGTTGAATTGGAGATATTTACAGCCTGTCCTACGCCCCTTGAATTGTATATATAGGAAATAACGTCTGTGACTGCACTCCTAAAATATGCAATGTTTAAAGATAGCCTATCTAGACATGAAGCATACGGTTTATAGTTTATTTCAGGCCCTATATCAAAGTTTATTCCTTTTTCTGCCTTTAAGTCGCTGTTACCTGTAAAAAAACCTCTGTCTCCGAATAATTCAAAAAAAGACGGTGCTCTTACATAACGTGCTACATTAGTTTTAAGTCCAAGCCAGTTTGTAGGACTGTATTTAATACCCAACTTTGGATTTAAATACCCTACGGAATTATTTTTTGGAGATGTAGAGGACATAAAATTATTATCATAGTATTCGAAGACTAAAGCGGGGCTTATCACAAACTTATTATCGAATAATATTACTTTGTCCTCTGATGACAGCGAATAGATATTTCTGGAACTTGGAGAAATAGGCTGGAGAGTTAAAAGATCCTCTGTCTTATAATCCTCCCTGTGTATATCGAATACAGTAGTTAAAACATTTTGTTCCTTTGGCCACTCAATAAATTGATTGAAACCATAATAATATGTTTTGTATCTGTTGTACTGTTTACCAAGACCGATCCCGCCGTTCCTGTTGTCATATATTTCCTTTTTATATGTGTAATCTATCCTGGATGCGGTGTTTAAATGACCGGCCCCTATGTCATTAATAGTCATTTTCAGGTTCGAGATATTTCTTAGAGTATCAAGACTGGTATTAACATCCGGAGAATTATTCCAGGACGGCAGGTTCTGACCCTTTTCAAAATATTGATTGGAAAAGGATAACCTGGTCTTTTTTGTGAAATCATAGCCGGCATTAGTCAACAGATTGATCTGACTGAACTGGTCGTTATTCATTTTTTCCCATTTGTCGTCAGTTGAATTCCACTTTGTACCGTTATTGTTTAGAAAATCGAAATTATTTTTGCTACTTTGATAATCAACATCTATGACGTAGTCGAATTTTCCAGGCTTATTATTAATGTATGGAGCAAATCTGAATGTGTTGAATGAGGCATAACTGGTTGTGACACTCCCCTTGACTCCTTCCTCTGCTCTTTTTGTTTTTATGTTAACAGCACCCCCAATTGAAGCTGTTCCAAAATTTACAGGTGTGATCCCCTTATATATCTCTATGGAATCTATCTCTGACATGGGAATTGTGCTCAAATCCACACTACCGCCTGAGGCTTCATTCATAGGAATACCGTCTATGAATACCATTACCTGATTGCTTGAAGCGCCTCTGAGTGAGAGGCTTGAAAAACTTCCCAATCCGCCTGATTGACGTATCTGAACTCCCGATTCTTTTTCTACAACATCAGAAACAGTTTGTGCTTTATACTCAAAGGATTGTTTTTTAATTGTAGAGGAGAAGGATGAATTATCCTCTGTTGATACGTCTCCAGTCTGATAATTACCGTTATCTGCGTTGACTATTACAGTGCCTAAAGAAACATCATTAGAATATGATCTGACTTCGACAAAAATAAAAAAGATAATCAGACAGATCAATACATTTAAGATCCTAGACAATATAATTATCTCTCATTACAAAAGATTATCTCTCTCACAAAAGGTTATCTCCGATGGATTAAGATCGGTAGATATAGGGCCTTCCTGTATGGTATCTGTAGAAGTATCTACTATATATATACCAGGTTTGATGAGTGAGGCATCTGATACCCAAAGCATGTTATCCTTGTCCTTTGTTATATCATTTATGTTTCTATCGTTGCTGTTACCTATTCCGGCAATATTTACGTTGGAGATAGCCCAGGTGCTTGGATTGAAAGACACAATGGAATTATTTCCCCATGCATTGTATTTAACAAAATATCCCTTGGTGTCGGAGATTATTTCCAGTGCGGTTATTTGGGTAGTAGGGGCTATAACGCTGCTTTTTGCATATGTTGTGATGTCTACACTCTGAATGCCGCCTTGTATTGGATTATTAGCGCCAAAAAGCGTACCATCGGCTCCGGCTATATATATACGTCCGTTATAATATTTAATTTTTCCAAACGGATTCCTTACGTCTAATCTTATCCCTTTTAGTCCATTTGCACCCATCCCCGTATTTATCTCGTTATTCGTATTTGTATCAAACACTGCTATATACGCATCTTGGCTAGGTAACCAATTACAAAGGCGCTGCATTGCAATAAATAATTTTCCATTTACAA
>JAPLFT010000049.1 GCA_026390535.1 Pseudomonadota bacterium | reverse complement strand
ATTAAAAACAAAGATGGAAGAAGAGATAAAAGTTCTTCTTTTGCCAAGAGATCCCCTTGATGACAAAGATATAATACTTGAGATACGGGCAGGTACAGGCGGAGACGAGGCGGCACTATTTGCTGCTGACCTTTTCAGGATGTATTCACGGTTCGCGGAAAGGAACGGATGGAAAGTGGACGTACTGAGTTCAAGTCCCATCGGCATAGGCGGATATAAAGAAATAATCGCCCAGATAAAGGGGAAACAGGTTTATAGCAAATTAAAATACGAGGGTGGAGCTCACAGGGTACAAAGAGTACCGGAGACAGAAGCGAGCGGACGTATCCACACATCGGCTGCAACTGTAGTCATACTTCCAGAGGCTGATGATATAGAACTGAATATAAGGCCAGAGGATCTGATAATAGATGTTTACAGAGCCGGCGGCGCCGGAGGACAGCACGTAAACACAACGGAATCTGCCGTAAGGATAACACACGTACCGTCCGGAACAGTCGTTATTTGTCAGGATGAGAGAAGCCAGCATAAGAATAAAGACAAGGCCATGAAAGTCCTAAAGGCCAGGGTTTTTGACAAGATGCAGTCAGCGGCGGATGCTTCCAGGGCAAGTGAAAGAAAACAGATGGCAGGTTCCGGAGATAGATCAGAGAGAATAAGGACATACAACTTTCCTCAGGGACGAATAACTGATCACAGGATAGGTTACACCGCATATAAGCTCGATTATTTTATGGACGGAGATATAGGCGAAATGATATCCGCTCTTATAACTCATTATCAGTCCGAGGCACTAAAAAGCGGTACGATAAAATAAGAGTGGTAAAATAAAATGACCATAGCAGAAGCTGTAGAATTCGGAAAACGAACCCTGGCCTCTATCTTTGATACGGATCCGCAGATGCGTACCAATGACGAGATGGAAAGAGAGACCAACAGCAACGTCTATTTTTTACTCTCCGGCCTTTTGAAGATCAGCATCCCCCATATAAAATTTAATTCCAAGATCGAACTTACCGCAGATCAGATAAAAACTTACCAAAACTGGCTGGAAAGAAGACTGACGTTTGAACCGGTACAATACATAACAGGGGAAACGGAATTCTGGTCATTACCGATATTGGTCGGTGAAGGTGTACTTGTTCCCAGACAGGATTCGGAATCACTTATCATAGAAATAAAAAAACATTTTTCAAATATAAATGGAAAATATCATTTTCTGGATATGTGCTGCGGATCCGGATGCATAGGCATAGGCCTGTTAAGCGTTTTTCCCAATAGCACCGTAATGTTTTCCGATAAATATTCAAAACCGATAGCATACACTAAAAAAAATTTGTCAAAACTGAATTTGGAAAAACGGTCGGAGGTCATCCTTTCGGATATGTTCGACAAGCTCAATAGTAAGGAAAAATTTGATGCTATAGTATCAAACCCTCCATATATTCCATCGGAGGAATTAAAGAGCCTCTCTATGCAGATAACCCTGTTTGAGCCGATAGAAGCGCTAAAAGCGGGAGACTCCGGGCTTATATTCCATGAGATCATTGCCAGGCAGGCTAAAAAATTCTTAAAACCTAATGCACCATTATTTCTGGAAATAGGTTATAATCAAACTGAGGATGTAGTAAAGCTCTTCAGTTCTGCCAGATGGCAGGAACCGCGCGTTCTTCCAGATATGGCCGGCAAGCCAAGAGTGCTTTTTGTAAGAAATAATTAAAGTTTTTATTCCATCCTTCCGATAAGTGCCTTCACGAGGATGTATTACTATGGTTAACGAAAAAAAGAGATCAATTAAGGATATTCTTGGAGAGCTTGATATTGCAGAAAAAGCTCATCCAAAAAAATCAGCACTTGAACCTATAACAGAGCAGG
>JAPLFT010000035.1 GCA_026390535.1 Pseudomonadota bacterium | reverse complement strand
ATTTAAGAACATGGGTCCCTCAAACCACCAATGCCCGTATAACTCAGCGTCATAAGGAGCAACAATTATGGGTTTTTTTCCCATCACATGGAACAAATGTTCAACCTGCTTTTCTCTGTTGAACATAAAATTTGCGGCATGATCCCCTGCTTTCTCATATGCCGCATGAGGATTATATGGACGTTTGTCGTCGGTCTTTCCCGTAATTGAATAATATTTAACTCCCGTCATTTTCCTTATACCGTCGGGATGTATATAAGGAGATATGTAATTAAAATCCAGATCAAAACCGGCATCCCTGTAAAAATCCCTGTAAACAGTGTCTCCGGGATATCCTGTCTCTGCGCTCCAGACCTGGTGAGATGATTCAGGGTCCCTGCCGAATGCGGCCACACCGCTTGGACAATATATAGGGGCATACACTCCGTATTTAGGACGAGAATCCGCATATATCATTCCGTGCGTATCCACAAAAAAGAATTTAATTCCATTATCCGTCAGTATCCGATCCAAGCCCGGATAATAAGCACATTCCCCAAGCCACATTCCCCTTGGGGCCCAACCGAATACATCGGTATAGTATTTAACACCCATGTAAACCTGAGCTTTAACGGCCTGTTCGTTAAGCTGAAGCAGAGGCAAAAATGCGTGAGTCGCAGTACAGGTGGCTATCTCCAGTTTTCCCATCTGTGCAAATTTTTTGAAAGCATTTATTAAATTTTTCCCGTATTTTTCCTCAAACACATATCTGCAATTCAGGAATAAGTCTCTGTACATCAACGCAAGATGATGAAATTCCGACTGATACTTTGTTCTTTCTACCTCTTTATAGGAAAGTTCTATAAGTTTATTTATGTGCCTGAGGTATCTATCCTGAAGCATGGGATCATGAAGCATAGACACCAATGTTGGTGTCAATGTCATTGTCATTCTGAAATCTATACCGTCATTGATTAGGGAATCAAAAACATTTATAAGAGGTATGTACGTCTCTGTTATAGCCTCGTAAAGCCAGTCTTCCTCAAGGAAATACTCGTACTCCGGATGTCGCACGTACGGCAAATGCGCGTGCAATACAAGGGACAGGTAGCCTTTATCCACGCTTTCCCCCCGGAGAAGTCGGCCACGACGAACCAGGAGAACTCAAAAGCTTGCCGCTGGAAGGTATTTTTGCCAGATCTATAAAATTCTCTATGACAGGGAGTCTTCCCCACAATGAACCGCCAAGAAAAACGTCCAGACCTCCTTTCATAAAAAGCTTAAACCTATCTTCGCCCAGGATTTTTCTTAACAGCCTCAGATCTTCATCCGTATAATCTTCTATTTCTGATATTACCTTGTTACCAAACTCATCAACCAGCATCCATAATATTTTTCCAGGCGCAACCATGTGATCCCTTGGAAAATAAATGGATTTTGATCTGGCCATAACATGAAAATTCTTGTCTATAGAAACAACGCCTATATCCACTATCAGGCTTCTGTCGCTTTTATAATGTTTCAGATACCACGTGCCTACACGATTATATATTTCCACATCCCACCATTCATGGGCGTTATATCCGTCAAATTCTATATTAGTTACATCATAAACTCTCAATGTAAGTTTTGAATCATATCCGTGCATCTGGAAAAAATGATTTAAAGTATCTTCTTTAACTTCCCAATACATAAAAGCAAATTTCGGATCTATGGGAAGTATTACGACCCTGTCTATGTGGTAGATAGGCGAAGGTTCCTCTGTCTTCATAGGATCATAGGCGTATTCAACAGACGTCGTATGGGCACCTATATCATACTTTGTAAGGGTCATCTCCTCTTTGGTGTTTCTGAGTTCCTGATAAGTAAAAAGGTCGGTAGTAAAGGTAAGTCGCTTGGGCGTTGCCGATTTTTTTTCGATTGCTTTTACATCAAATATTTTTAATTTATCGGCAATTTGATCCGCTATTTTAATAATTTTTTTATCCGCTGTTTTTTTTGCGGTTTTTTTTGTTATTTTTTTTATCTCAGGTTTTTTTACTATTTTTTTAACAATCTTTTTTTCTATCTTTTTTTCTGTTTTTTTTGTTTCAGGTTTTTTAATTATCTTTTTAATTGAGGCCTTTTTTTTAGCTTTGTGGGCAGTTGTTTTTGGCTTTTTTTTCTTCTTAGCAATCACTTTCTTCATAGCCATTTCTACTCCCCTACCAATATCTAAAAAAGACTATCAGAAGTACATTGCTTTTACGCTATTTTGTCAATATAAAACACCGATAGTTATGAAACCGATGCATATTTCACAAATTATTAACAAACAACTAGGTAAAAACTTCCTATATCCGGTGATAAAAAACTGGCACAATATAGTTGGACCCATAATTTTTAAAATAGCCGTTCCCATAAAGGTCAAAAAGAATGTTCTGCTTGTTGGTGTAAAAAACCATCAGTGGCTTCAGGAATTGAGCTTTTCAAAAGAAATAATGCTTAAAAAAATTTCCAAATATTCAAAAGGCATAACCGATGTGCAGTTTCTCCTAAAATCCGATATAAGAAAAAAATCTGACATTAAAAATGACAAAAAAAAGACGGAATTGGAAGCAGTATCCAGAGCACTAACTACAAAAGATATCTCTTTTATAAAATATGCAGTAGCAGATGT
>JAPLFT010000011.1 GCA_026390535.1 Pseudomonadota bacterium | reverse complement strand
TTTATTTACATATCCTATGAACTTTATCTTATTATCCACAGATGGAGCCACTGACCTTTTAAGTTCTTCCATATACGGACCGGAGGCATCCCCGGCTATTACAAGCGAGATCCCTTTTGGTGCAACTTTTTGGAAAGCACCGAATAGTCGCTCAAGGTTCTTATATGGAAGCACTCTTCCGGAGAATAATATAAATCTTTCCGGCAATCTATACTGCTCAACATTATGTTCCGTTACGTCAGTCTGTATCCCACGCGGGATAATCTTTATCTTTGCCTCATCTATAAAAAGTTTTGAGGATATCTGTCTAGCCATATAGTCGCTGTGGGTTATTAACAGATCGGCAGTATCTATAAGTTTTATGTTATTGAAAAGATTTACTCCCTTATTAAAAAATTCCGGAGCCGTTAATTCCTTTATTGTCGGTAATTCAAGTATGATTTTTACCTTTTTGGCCGTCTTATATGTGGGTATGCTGAAGTAATGCATAACACTTTCGTGTTTTATGGCAGAAAGGAGTGGAAATTTTAATTTGGTATGCATAAATCTTCTAACGAATAGAGGGAACTTACCCCTAACCGTAGATTTTTTCTCCAGGTGCAGTTCGGCATCAAGGAGTTCGGCAGATATATTGAGGCTGTATATCTTTATATCAAATTCTTCATTCTTATAGACGGTCTTATCGTATTTTTTCTCTCTTCTTCCGTATCTTGATATGATCTGCTCCACAAGATCATGTACATGATGCTCTGCGGAGTATCTTTTCTGTTTTATTGAATTGATAAAGTAGTAAAGGTTCATGGGGGCCTTTTACCATATAATTTTAGTGACATTAATTCTAAATTGGAATATTTTCTAAAAATCAGCAATAGTGAGTCGTAAAATATGCGTGAAGGAGCTTGTGGAAGCATAATGACGACTAATTTGAATTTAATAATGGGAATTGACGAGGCTGGACGGGGACCGGTTATAGGCCCTATGGTTGTAGCAGGTGTGATCTTCCCTAAACATTCCAATGAGTTTTTAAGAGAATACGGCATAAAGGATTCCAAGCAACTCTCTTCCGAGGCAAGGGAGGAGATGTTCAACTTAATAGAAGAAGAAGCCACCTGGTATAAGATCGCTGTTATATGGCCTGACACCATAGATGCTTACGTATCCATGAACGGTTTGAATCATCTTGAATGTGATGTTATGGCGGAGTTGATAGATTCTTTTGCCAGAAAAAAAACGGTTTACATAGATAGTCCTCTGGATCCTGTATTTTTTAAGGAAATGCTTTCCAAAAGGTTAAAGACAGAAAATGAGATAAAGTGCAGTTTTAAAGCTGATACCATATATCCCGTGGTATCTGCGGCCAGCATACTGGCAAAGGTTACAAGGGATAGGATAATAGAAGAACTTAAACAGGAGTATGGTGATTTTGGGAGCGGATACCCGGCAGATGAAAAGACTAGAATTTTTTTATCTTCTCTGGTAGATACTCCGTACTTTATTAGAAAGACCTGGAAACTATCTAGAGATGATCTACAGGGGAGTTTATTTTAGATGGAGCTAAAAGGGAATCTTATAAGAAGACTGCAAAAAGTCCAAACCGATAAGGGCTACATCAGCGCCGAAGACATAAACAAGATATCGGAAGAACTGAATATATCACAGGCTCATATATACGGTGTTGCCACGTTCTATGCGCAGTTCAGATTAAAACCACTGGGTAAACACACAATAAAGATGTGCAGAGGTACCGCCTGTCATGTGGCTGGGTCGCTCAACCTTGTCGAGGAGACAAGGGGCATACTTAATTTAAAACACGGTGAAGATACAACACAGGACAAAATTTTCACTATTGAAGAGGTGGCATGTCTTGGCTGTTGCTCTCTTGCCCCGGCGGTGATGATAGATAAAGAGGTCTTTGGAAAAGTGACTGCTAAAAAATTAAAGCAGATCTTGGATGGATACAGATGAAAAACAAAATCATTGTTACCATGGGTACCTGCGGGATATCTGCAGGGGCGAAAAAAATCGTCAATGAATTATCAAAAAGAACAGATATAAATCTAAAAGCCACAAGCTGTATAGGCATGTGTTCCTTTGAACCTACCGTGATGATGGAATCCGGTGATAATGTAAAATTCTTCTCTTACATTACAGAAAAGGCACAGGATATAGACGATATAGTCAAGCTCTACGGTACCGGTGTTGTTTCTGATAATCTAAAACCAAGACTACTCTTTGATGGTAAAAAGAAAGATATATATGAACAGCTTTTTAAGGGACAACACAGGATAGTACTAAGAAATTCAGGCTGGATAGATCCTTTAGACATTAATGATTATATAGAGACAGGCGGATATAAATTTTTAAGCGATTGTTTTAAGGATGTCCATAAACCGGAAGAAGTCCTGGCGATAGTCAAAAACAGCGGATTAAGGGGAAGAGGCGGAGCGGGTTTTCCTACGGCGACCAAGTGGGACATACTAAGGTCTCAGCAATCAAAGGAAAAATATGTAATATGTAATGGGGACGAGGGCGACCCAGGAGCGTTCATGGACAGAGCAGTCCTTGAAGGTGATCCACACAGCGTCCTTGAAGGATTACAAATTGCGGCCTATGTTACGGGAGCGGTAAGAGGCTTTATATATGTCAGAGCGGAATATCCCATCGCTGTTACAACTATTGCAAAAGCCATAGAGGACGCA
>JAPLFT010000085.1 GCA_026390535.1 Pseudomonadota bacterium | reverse complement strand
AAGTTCTTTACCGACCGGGACTTCTATAATTCGGCCGGTCCTTTTTACGATGTCCCCTTCTCTTACCGCTTCGTTATATCCAAAGATAACGACTCCGACGCTGTTTTCTTCCAGGTTCAAGACCATACCATAGACATCATCCGTGAACTTTACAAGCTCTCCGGTCATTGCGTTGTCAAGGCCATAGATCTTTGCAACGCCATCACCGACGTTAAGCACAACACCGGCTTCCGATACGTCCAGTTTCTTGCTGAAGCGCTCGATTTGCTCCTTGATCAGTTTACTTATTTCATCCGCTCTTAACTGCTCCATTTTTTAACTCCTGTTAAGTTCAGTCTCCATCTGCTTTAAGTGGTTAGAAAGGGAATAATCCACATAATGGGTCCCCATCAAGGTCACAAAACCTGCAATTACAGCCTCGTCCTCTACAAACTTGGCCAATATTTTTTTCCCGATAACATCGGACAAAGACTTTATTATTGTATCCTGCCTGTTTTTATCAGGCGTTTTTGCCACCCGTATTTCTCCTCTTACAACACCATCATTCTCGTCCCTTAATAGCAGACAAGCTTCATATATCTCATATATATGATTAAACCGCCCTTTTTCTATTATAAGTGTTATAAAATTCATTAATAATTTTTCCATTTTTTTATCAAAAATATTTTTAATAATATTTACCTTATCGTTAGTTTTTATTAACGGAGAACTTAATTCTTTATATATTTTAGTATTTTTGTCACCTATGTCGTCTAAAAATGACTTAAATTCATCATATATTTTATTCACGGTATTCTTGTCCTGTTCCCTTAACAACAGAAATAAACCCTTGGCATATGCCACCGATATTTTGGATTGAGCTATTAAGACACCTTTCATTGCAAGCCTCTCTCCGCTTTGGATAGCTTAGAATACTCATCAATATACTCGCCTCTTTTCCCGTCATTAACGTCTTTTTCTAATTTTGTCCTGGTTTCATTAATCACTTTATACACGAATGTAGAGGCTATCTTATTTTTTGTTTGCCTGACCTCTGCTTCTGCGAGTTGCCCTGCATCATCAATGATAACATCAGCCATTTTCTTTGCGTTTTCTATCATCTGTTCGCCCATTCTTTTTGAATTTTCCGTTATAGTCTCTAAATATTTTTGTCCGTCCCTGTCTATATTTGCTATTTTAATTTTAATTTCCTCGAGCTTATTAATTGATTCATGATAATAGTCCTGGGATTCCTTGCTTTTCTTGATAAAATTTTCTTTCCTATTTATAAGAGTCAGACTTACTGATTTCCTAAGCACAAAAAACAAAAACACTATCAGTATGGTTAAATTCACGAACGCATATATCAGAGGGAGTATGTGCATCAGGCCCTGCCTCCGCCGATAAGTTTCTTTTCTGCAAAGTCGGATATTTGGCTTACGTCTTTATCTAATCTAGCTTCTATATCCTTGATTTGAGTCGCTGTTTCGCTTCTTCTTTTTCCCAATATCTGCATTGCTTTCCTGTTTGCTTCTTTAATTATCTCATTTGTCTGTTTTGAGTTTTTTTCATAGCCCTCATTTCTAATGGCTTTTGCCTTTTGTTCATATATATTCCATTCTTTGGAGAATTCTTCACTCGACGTATCAGACTCCATAAGAGCATCCTCTGCCATTTTTCTCAAGCCTAATGTTTTATGTTTTCTGGTAACAAGGATGGTCAGTACCGGTTTAAACAGCATTTTTGACAAAAATACATAGACAACTACGATCAGTACAAATTGTACATAAAATGTTTTGTTTATACCTATCTGGGCAAAAATAGACCTTAGCAGCTCCATACGACTTAGTGAGATATCATAATAGGTCTATGCTATCAATTGAAACTTTTTCAGCTTACTATACAAAGTTGATCTTGGTATTCCAAGCTGCTTACTGGCCGTTGAAATGTTATAATCGCATCTTACGTATGCGTCTTCTATTACTGTTTTCTCCATGTCTTCAAGGGTCATTTTTGGCATCACTTCATAGTTCAATTGTTTATTAATTCCCAGCATTCCCCATGTGATGATCTTCTCGCCATAGAGACTTTTGATCTTAGCTCTCTCTATGGCATTTTTAAGTTCTCTAACGTTACCCGGCCAGTTGTGTTTAAACATCTCGTCAATCGCACCTTTTGCAAATTTGTAGTCCCCTGCAAAAAATTTTATTAACGCCTCTATATCCTCCGGTCTTTCTCTAAGAGGAGGAATCAATATAGTGAAACCCTCGATCCTGTAATAGAGATCCCTTCTGAATTTATTTTCTTTTATCATATCCATAAGATTCTTGTTGGTCGCAAGAACCACTTTTGCATTATGAAAGGATGATGTATCCGCTCCGACCGGTTTGATCTCTCTATATTCTATAGCTCTTAAGAGTTTTACCTGTCCTTTTAAACTCATTTCCCCTATTTCATCAAGGAATAGGAATCCATCTTCAGCCTCTATAAATGCACCCTTCCTATCACTTACGGCGTCCGTAAAAGAACCTCTTTTATGGCCGAAAAGCTCGCTCTCCAGCAGAGAATCGGTCATTGCGCCACAGTTGACACATATTGTATTATCTTTATTGCCGACTTGCCGTATGACCCTGAACAGGATCTCTTTGCCGCTGCCGCTTTCTCCGCAAATACATATAACATCGGCTGTAGCCGAATATACAATACTCCACGCAATAGCTTCGAGCATTTTTGGGCTCTTTGCTACAATTCCCTTTAATTCTACTTTTATGCCCTCTACGTCCATCTTTATAAGATCACCTTCGTTCTTTAGAATCTTGAAAGATAAATCCATAAAATCGTACCTCCAAAAAATTAATGCATTTTTATATAGCAAGGTTTAAGCCAAATTTTTTGGCTGTATTATTCCGTATATTTATAAACTCAGTCTTTGGATTATTCTTCAAACAGTAGGGGTTTTTGTTTTCAATTCTGAAAATCCGGTTATTGTAAATTTCGGATTTTGTTTTGAACAGATTCAAAGTTATTATTACTTAGTAAAGAAGCTATATCTATTACGGTCGATTTCAGGACTATGGCGATGTTCATGTTCTTAAAAATATTACTCAATATAAGCACGTCGGATGAATCTTTTAAGAATAGAGGCTGGTTGTATTTTTCAAATATACACGACTCTATCGTGATACTGTCCGATTCATTAATTATTATCCTCTCGGCTTGTATTTTTCTGATCATTATGTTTCTTGATTGAT
>JAPLFT010000065.1 GCA_026390535.1 Pseudomonadota bacterium | reverse complement strand
TGCTATACAACTTTCCTTTACCCTGCCTGTTGCTCTTTCAAAAAAAGCGGAAGAGGCGGCGATCATTTATGTTAAAAAACTGGGATTTAAGGAGTGTGAGGTTGTTCACTCCGAAGCACTGTCCGATAATTTTACTTTCTTCATCGTTTACGGGAAAACAGATACATTCGTGGACTACGACAAGATAGTCGTAGAAGAACACGAAGAATCCATGGATTTTTATCAGGTAAATGATTTTATCAAGGAACATATCAAGAGAAAGGTTGTTATCGTAGGAGCATGCACCGGAACCGATGCGCACACAGTAGGTATAGACGCTATAATGAACATGAAAGGGTTCGAGATGCATTACGGTCTGGAAAGATACCCAATGATAGAAGCTCATAATCTGGGTGCACAGGTAAACAACAAGGAACTGATAAAATATGCGCAAAAGGTGAAGGCTGACGCCATATTGGTATCTCAGGTGGTAACACAAAAAGATGTCCACATTAATAATCTCACGGAGCTGGTGGAATTACTGGAGGCTGAGAATTTAAGGAGCAGGTTTATCGTCGTAGTGGGTGGACCAAGGGTAAATAACAAACTCGCGATAGAGCTGGGTTTTGACGCGGGCTTTGGCAGAGGTACACATCCGGAGAACGTGGCCTCTTACATTGTAAAAAAATTAAAGGATAAGAGAACTTAATATAAAGGAGCTTAAGTATGAAAGAAGTTTATTTGATAGATGGTGTTAGAACAGCCATAGGTAATTTTGGCGGAGGACTTTCATCAAAATCGGCGGTCGATATGGGTGTTGCCGTTGTTAGGGAAATATTAAAAAGAAATAAGATAGACGCTGCAAACATCGATGAAGTCCTGATGGGTTGTGTGTTGCCAACCGGTCTGGGGCAAAATGTGGCAAGACAGATTGCCATAGGAGCCGGTATCCCGAACACAAAAACAGCGATGACTGTTAACATGGTTTGCGGTTCCGGTCTTAGAACGGTCACACTTGCAACTCAGGCAATAAAGAACGGGGATGCTGAAATTATAGTCGCCGGTGGAACAGAAAGCATGTCGAATTCTCCCTATATTATAGGTAAGGCAAGATTCGGTTATAAAATGGGTAATGCGGAGTTAACCGATTCAATGATCAAAGACGGTCTTTGGGATATCTATAATAATTATCACATGGGTGTTACGGCAGAAAACCTGGCGGTAAAATATAACTTATCCAGAGAAGAGCAGGATCAGTTCGCGTGTGAATCACAGAATAAGGCAGAAGCTGCTACAAAAGAGAATAAATTTAACGATGAGATAGTAAGTATTGAAATCCCTCAAAAGAAAGGTGATCCGATAATCTTTAATAAAGATGAATTTGTAAGATTCGGGGCAACAACAAAGGACATGGCAAAACTGCAATCTGCTTTCAAAAAAGACGGTACTGTTACTGCGGCTAACTCCTCGGGGGTTAACGATGGCGCGGCCTGTGTTATTGTGGCAAGTGCAGATGCTGTAAAAAAATATGGATTAAAGCCTATGGCAAAGATCATATCGTATTCTTATCATGGAGTCGATCCATCCATTATGGGTATAGGACCTGTAGAGGCTGTTAAATCTGCTCTTAATAAGGCCGGTTGGAATAAAAATGATCTGGATCTTGTTGAACTTAACGAGGCATTTGCTGCTCAATCATTATCTGTGCTCAGGGAATTGGGCCTAAATAAGAATATCGTCAATGTTAACGGCGGTGCTATTGCCCTCGGACATCCTATAGGAGCCAGCGGAGCAAGGATACTTACAACTCTCCTGCATGAAATGAAAAGAAGAGGATTGCAAAAGGGATTGGCATCTTTATGTATCGGCGGTGGAATGGGCATAGCCGTTTGCGTTCAGAGAATCTAGTACTTTTTATTTAAAGGAGGTATTTGCGGTGAAAGAAGCCAATAAATTAAATCTGGAAAAATCCTTTAAGGAATTTGAACTCGCAAAAACCTTGATACCGGGCGGCGTGGCCGGCATCAGAAGACCATATAATTTTGTTCCCGGAGAATATCCAATATATTTTGAAAAGGGAAAGGGATGCAGGATCACCGACTTGGACGGTAACGAGTATATAGATTATCTGTGCGCTTACGGCCCAATCATTTTAGGATACAGAGAGGAAGAAGTAGATAATGCCGTGATCAAACAGATACAGGAAAAAGGTTTTTGTTTTTCTCTGACCCAAAGGCACCAGGACCTGCTCGCAAAAAAATTAACGGAAATCATCCCATGTGCCCAGATGTGCTCGTTTGTCATGACAGGCTCAGATGCAACAAGCCTTTCAATAAGACATGCGCGTTCATATACAGGTAAGAAAAAAGTAATGCGCTGCGGCTACCACGGATGGCATGACTGGTGCGTCGAGGTTAAAGGTGGAATTCCGGAAAAACTTTATGAAGACATACATGAGTTCAAATACAACGACCTGGATGAACTTGAACAATTATTAAAGCAATACAAAGACGATGTTGCGGCTGTAATAATTACCCCGCTGGGACATCCTCTAGCCATGAAAATACAGGAACCAAAAAAGGGATATCTGGAAGCGGTCAAAGACTTAACCCATAAATATAATGCAGTACTGATATTTGATGAAATAAGAACCGGTTTTAGGGTTTCCATGGGCGGTGCCCAAAAATATTATGGTGTAACACCCGACGTGGCTGTGTTTGGTAAGGCTATGGCCAACGGCTATCCCATCGGCGTTGTTGTAGGAAGGGAAGATATCATGAAAGAGGGAGAATCCCATGTCTTTGTATCATCCACTTTCTTCCCTAATAGCTTGGGCTATATAGCAGCCTTAAAAACCATAGAAATATTGGAAAGGGATAAAGTTCTGGATAAAATATGGGAAAAAGGAAAATCTTTTAATGACGGAGTAAAGAAAACACTTAATAAATATGAAATGGTGGGAGCAGAGTTTAGCGGCATAGATCCTATGATGTTCATCACATTCAAGAAAGATCCAGATAACATATATAAGCAAAAAAGGAATGAATTCTACACACAACTTATAAGAAGAAAAGTTTTCCTTCAGCCATATCACCACGGTTATATCTGTTACAGGCACACGAAGGATGATCTTGATTATACACTTAACGCCATAGAGGAATCATTGGCATATTTAAAAGAAAAATATCATAGATAAGCGAGGATAATCTAATGCCGGGAGACATTTTTACAGAGATTGATAATGATGTAATGAGAGCTTTTTTTAGGAACAAAAAGAAACGCCTTGTGGATAAAACCACAACCGCGGCAGAGGCGGTGAGGAAATATCTTAAGGATGGAGATTATCTTGCCATAGGAGGATTCGGTGGGGTCCGCATACCGACAGCGTTAATACACGAAGTGTTACGGCAACATAGAAAAGATCTGGGGTTTTCCGGACATGTTTCAACATTTGATTGTCAGATGCTGGCGGCAGGCAGTTGTTTTGATAGATGCGATGCAGCATACGTTGTAGGGTTGGAGGCCAGGGGACTTTCCAGAGCTTCAAGAAAATTATTCGAATCAGGTAATCTTAAGGTTACGGAATGGTCCAACGGTGCTTTGGCATGGAGATTTAAGGCTGCTGCAATGGGTCTATCATACCTTCCTATAAGAAGTATGCTCGGCACCGACACATTTAAATATTCCGCCGCAAAAATAATTGAATGCCCGTTCACCGGTAAAAAAATGGGTGCTGTCCCTGCTCTATATCCGGATGTCGCGTTTATACATGTCCACAGGGCGGATGTTTACGGTAATTGTCAGATAGACGGCATAATAGTAGCTGACGATGACATAGCCAAGGCATCAAAAGCCGTGATAATAACAACGGAAAAAATAGTATCAAATGATGACATAAGAAAAGAACCTAATAGAACGATAATACCGTTCTGGTGCGTTGATGCAGTAGTAGAAGTTCCCTATGGATCCTATCCTGGCAACATGCCTGGATTATATTATTCCGACGAGGCACATATTGCAGAATGGTTGGCCTCAGAGAGTGACGAAGCAAAGTTCAAGGAGTTCCTGGATCGTAATATATATTCATGCAAGGATTTTGATGAATACCTTAAAAAGAACGGCGGGACAAAGAAAATGGAAGAATTAAAAAAACTGGAACATCTAAAATAGAGAGGATAACAGGATGATCAAGTACAATAATATGGAATTGATGATAACGATAGCTGCAAGGCAGTTGGAGGATGGCGCCGTTGTTCTGGTAGGTACAGGAGTCCCCTGTGCCGCGGCAATGCTGGCACAACTAACATCGTCGCCCAATCTTACAATAATGTTTGAGGCCGGTGGTATTGCTCCATTACTCCAAACTATGCCGATCTCCGTGGGTGATTCCCGTACTACTTACAAAGCCATAAAAGCTACGACGATGGCAGAGATAATGGAATTATGCCAGGCAGGGATAGTTGATTATTGTTTTCTGGGCGGGGCACAGATAGATAGGTACGGTAATTTAAATTCCACAGTCATCGGCGATTATAAAAAACCTAAAACACGTTTTCCGGGGAGCGGTGGGGCCAATGATCTTGCATCGCTATGCTGGAGAACCATGGTTGTCACTCCTCAGAATAAAAAACGTTTTGTTAATAAGATCGATTTTGTCACAACACCGGGATACCTTGAGGGCGGGAACTCCAGAGAAAAGGTTGGTCTTCCAAAAAACACAGGACCCTATAAGGTAATTACAGATATCGGAGTCTACGGATATCATCCGGAGACAAAACAGATGATGCTTTTATCTCTGCATCCGGGAGCAACAATAGACAACGTAAAGGACAACACGGAGTTTGAGATGATAATTCCGGATAAATATGAAACAACAAAAGAGCCTACAGAAGAGGAATTAACCATATTGAGGGAAAAGGTTGACCCTAATAAGGTCATTATAGGACGGTCATAAATTATCTTTGTCTTTATAAAGGAGGTATTTAAGAATGGATAAAATGGTTATTACCTGCGCAGTATGCGGGGCAGAAACAATGAGAAAAGATAATCCTAATCTTCCTATTACTCCAAAAGAGATAGCTCAATCAACATACGAGGCATACAAGGCTGGAGCCTCGATCGTTCATTTACATGTAAGAAAAAACGATGGAACGCCAACGCAGGATCCTGAGATATTCAAGGAAACAATCGGTCTGATAAGGGAAAAATGTAATATTGTGGTAGAGATCACAACAGGCGGAGCAGTCGGCATGACTGATGAAGAAAGACTTCTTGTGGTCAGTAAAGTAAAACCGGAGATGGCTTCTCTTGATTGCGGCACGATTAATTTTGCGGACGAATATATTATCAATACTCTCCCCACAATGAGAAATTTTGCAAAGGAAATGAATAAGTATAATGTACGTCCTACACTGGAATGTTTTGACCTCTCTCATATATACTGCGCGGAAAAACTTATAAAAGAGGGATTATTAACACCGCCGTATCACTATGGTCTTGTCTTGAACGTGCCGAATGGACTTAAATACGAAGTAGATATTCTGAATATGATGGTAAGTAAGTTACCCAAGGATGCCTATTGGACAGTAATGGGTATCGGGGGTAGAGCATCGCTAGCCTCTCACTACGGAGCAATAGCTTTGGGAGGTTTTATAAGGGTCGGTTTTGAAGATAACGTTAACTACAGCAAGGGAGTTCTGGCAGAAAGCAATGCACAACTGGTTGAAAGAGCGGTAAAAATATCCAAAGATGCCGGACTGGAAATAGCGCAACCCGATGATGTTAGAAAAATGCTCAATATTAGAAACGTTTAATATTATAAATAAATAACTTGGAGGAATGATGAAAGGCAATCCATTTGGAAGTCACAGAGTAATAGAACCCATCGGAGTATTACCTCAACCGGCACTCAGGATCGATAACAACATGGACGTACTCTATGATAACGAGATCATGGTTAATGTAGAAGTATTGAATGTAGATTCGGCTAGTTTCACTCAGATAAAAGAACAGGCTAAAGGCGATGAGACTGAGATCAGAAAAATAATCACGGACATTGTCAATAAATGCGGAAAAATGAAAAACCCCGTTACAGGTTCAGGCGGAATGTTCATAGGTAATGTAGCCGCAATAGGGGAATCTTTAAAGGGAAAAAGGGATCTGAAGGTGGGAGACAAGATAGCAAGTCTGGTTTCTTTATCGCTGACTCCGTTAAAGATAGATGAGATACTTGAAGTTAAAAAAAATATAGATCAGGTCAGGATCAAGGGTAAAGCAATTTTATTCGAGAGCGGCATTTATGCAAAGCTACCGTCGGATATGCCTGAAACCCTGGCGTTGGCAGTACTAGACGTAGCAGGCGCTCCGGCACAAACAAAAAGACTTGTTAAAGAAGGCGACACAGTCGTTATAGTAGGAGCCGGTGGTAAATCAGGCGTACTTTGCGCATATGAGGCAAGAAAAAAAATCGGTAAAAAAGGTAAGATAATAGGCATTGTACATTCAAACAAAGGATTGGGGCATCTTCAGCCTCTGAATCTTTGTGATGAGATAATCCAGCTGGATGCTACTAATGCTATGGATTGCTATAATTCCATAGATAAACTGACTAACGGCAAACTGGCTGATGTAGTTATCAACTGTGTAAACATACAAAATACGGAGATGGGAACAATATTAATGTGCAAAGAAAGGGGCATGGTCTATTTCTTCAGCATGGCAACATCCTTTACTAAGGCAGCACTGGGCGCAGAGGGAATAGGGAAAGACATAGATATGATGATCGGCAATGGTTATGCCCAAAATCACGCTGACATTGCAATAAACGTAATGAGAGAATCTGAACAAATTAGAGCACTGTACGAGAAATTATACGCATAATATAAGGAGGCTGTACTTAATGTCTATAAAATTTGAAAAAGTTGACTACAAAGCTGTCCCTCTATTTAAAGATGTCAGTCAGCAAGATTGGAATGACTGGAAATGGCAGATCAAGAATGCAATAAGGGATATCCCGACGCTGGAAAAAGTTATTCCGCTATCGACAGAAGACAAGGAACATCTTGCCAAGTGTCTAAAAAAATTCAGGATGGCTATAACTCCTTATTATGCGGCATTGATAGACAGAAATGACGTTAATTGTCCGGTCAGATTAATGGCAATCCCGCAGATAGATGAATTGAGAGATGAAAAATCCGATCTGGATGATCCTCTTCATGAAGACGGAGATTCTCCCGTTCATAATCTTATACACAGATACCCCGACAGGGCATTGTTATTGATAACCAATGAATGCTCTATGTATTGCAGACATTGTACAAGAAGAAGACTTGTAGGAGATTCGGATTCCTGTGCCTCCAGCGAGGACATAGACAACGCTATTAAATACATACAAAAAACACCTGAAATCAGGGATGTTATAATATCCGGCGGTGATCCGCTTACATTAGCTGATGACAAGCTCGAATCCGTTATTAAGAGGATACGTGATATTGATCATGTAGAGATAATTCGTATCGGGACCAGAATGCCGGTGGTACTGCCACAGAGGATAACAGACGAATTATGCAATATGTTAAAGAAATATCATCCAATATACGTGAATGTTCATTTTAATCATCCAAAGGAAATAACGGATGAGGCCAGAGCTGCATGCGCTAAAATAGCCGATGCGGGTATCAACGTCGGGAATCAATCTGTGCTGTTACAGGGTGTTAATGATTGTCCAAATATAATGAAAAAACTGGTACACGACCTGATGAGGATAAGAGTAAAACCTTATTATATATACCAATGTGATCTGTCACGCGGTATCTCGCACTTCAGGACCCCTATTTCCAAGGGGATAGAGATAATAGAGAACCTAAGAGGGCATACGACCGGTATGGCTGTTCCTACTTTTGTTGTGGATGCCCCTGGCGGCGGAGGGAAAATTCCTGTAATGCCAACTTACCTGATATCACAAGCAGAAGAGAGAGTTATACTCAGAAACTACGAGGGTGTTATTACAAGCTATACTCAACCCGTTAATTATAAAGTACACAATAAACGTAATTGCAAGTTATGTTCGGACAGAAAATATGTAGCACGTGACGGTATAGCAATGTTATTAAACGGGGATAAACTTCTTCTACAACCGGAGAATTTAAATAGAAGAAAAAGGAATGGTAAATAATCTTTCAAAATTATTAGAGAACAAGGTTACCTTCATCATAGGTAGTGAAAAGAATGTAGGCAAGACTACATTTTTTAACCTGGCCAGGGGTGCAATAAAAGGGACCAGGCACCTTCTTGCTACCATCGGCGTAGATGGAGAAAAACAGGATCTCGTTCATGGTAATACAAAGCCTCAGATATTAGTAGATACTGATGAATATGTAGTAACTACGGATAGTATGTTGAACAGTAGCGATGCCGAGCTTGAATTGGTCGAGATTTTTCCGTTTAAAACCGTTCTTGGCAGAATGAGCATAGCCAGAGTCCTTAGACAGGGAACGCTGGAATTAGTCGGTCCAGGATCAAACGAACAACTTTCACACATACTCGAATATGCAAAAAATGAACTCAACATAAATACTATGTTGATTGACGGTGCAATCAACAGAATCACCCAAATATCATCATCTTCAAAGACTTCGCTTGCCAAGGCTTCATTTATTTATGTATTAACGGTCACTCAAAATAATATCAATTCTTCCATAGACAAGATGAAACTCATCTATGAATTAAGCAAATGCCAAGATGACAACAATGGCAAAGTCATGAGTGCCGATCATTATTATCTGCCGGGTGCTTTGACTACGGATAAACTATC
>JAPLFT010000106.1 GCA_026390535.1 Pseudomonadota bacterium | reverse complement strand
TTCAAACGCCAAGAGGCCGTTATTATATTTTGCCCTGGCGATCTCTGAACGTATTGTAGCCGCCGATACAAAAGTATTACTGACTTTTACCTGTTCCACAGCGTTAACAAAATTAATATATGCCTGTTTTATGTTAAGTATGGATTGAACATCGACACTCTGCTGACTGAACATAGAAGAATTAAGTGCAGATGACGCGCTATAAGATGTGTAGAAATCCCTGCCCCCGTTAAACAAAGGAATGGTAAGCCCAAGGGCCACCGACCATCTTTTGCTACTCTGTGGGAACCAGGTCCTATCCTGTGCCGACGTTGTAGCGGTAAAATCAAGGCTGGGATAAAAAGCCGAATGCGCAACAGTAAGATTGGCCTGATTGGACCTGATCTGTGCCAGTGCTTTTTGATGGCTGGGAATATCCATGGCTATGGCATTAAAATCCACATTGGTTTCCGGATTATTCGTAGGTATATCGCTCTTTATATCTGTATCGTCGCCAAGACCTGTTCTCCCCAGGACAGCGGCTAATTGTTGTCTTGCCACTTCAAGCAATCGCACCGATTGGATATGATCCAGTTCAGCACTATCAAGAGCAGCCTTGGTAAAAAGATATGAGCCCTTATTCTCATTACCGCCCTCAAATCTTAGACGGACTATATTTAGGTTATCTGCCCTTCTTTTAGCTATATTCTCCGTTAACTTTATATACTCTCTGGCATATAGGATCTGAGCAAAGGCACTCTCCAGATTAAAGCTGACCTGTGATTTTACGTCGGCAAGGGTCCATTCCTGCACTTCAAGGTTAGCCTGTGCACCACTCAATTGCGCCTTGTTCTGAAATCCGGAAAAAATATTTTGGCTTGCTGTAATGGAAGCAGAATAATAATTTGTTGAGCCTGGGATAAGCGTACCGCCCTGCACCTGGCTTTTTCCATAAGAGTCACCTAAAGTCGCACTCACGGACGGCATAAAATTTCCCCACAGGGCCTTTTTCTTATACGCATAGACATTTACATTCTCTTTTGCGACCTTGAGATCATAATTATTTGAGGTAACTTCCCTAACACAATCGTCCCATGTCAGTACCTCTGCGGAATAACCGGATAAGAGAAACATTGATGTAATAAAGTATAAGATCATCATATTAATTCAAATATATATACCCCTAAAAAGATAGTTTCAAGTTATTTTGCTTGTATTCCAAAAAATTATGGACTATACAATAGTTGATATGTCAAATATTGAACTTCTTAAACAATGCCGCCGTTTCTCCAAGGTAATGAAAGTATGGGGCACACTGGAATTAAAGTCACTGGGTATTGGACCCCAGCAGGCCGGGATCATGCATTTTATATCAAGGAATGATTGTTGCTCCGCATCTGAACTGTCCCGCTTTACCCTTACAGATCCCGCTGCTACCGGCAGGGCACTGGATGCGCTGGAAAAGAAAAGATGGGTCATCCGCAAGGAACATCCCACGGACAGAAGGCTCTGGGTACTCCAGCTGTCTGCACTGGGAAAGAAGCAATTACCCGCCCTCAACCGTATATCTCAAAAAATGGAAAGAAAACTGGAAAGATATCTGAGCTCAGGTGAACGATATGCCCTAAAAGTACTCCTGGAAAAGTTAACTGCCTCTATAACCCAATCCATTAGTAAATAATACTGATTTGCACTCAAAATATGTTTTAAAAATGATCCATTCATCATATAAGAATTATAGAGGTAGGGAACATGGATACAAAGAAATACAAAGAGTTAGTACTAAAGACC
>JAPLFT010000008.1 GCA_026390535.1 Pseudomonadota bacterium | reverse complement strand
AAAATAAAATTATTACTATTAGGGGTAAAGGCCTTTACAGCCTCGTATAACTTTAAGGCGTTTTCCTGTTCAGGGAATATTATAAGACGGGTTTTGGGATTTTGATTCTTTAAAATGTAAAGGGCCATGACCGGAATGGTTATGGACTTTACATTGGATGCTGCGTTTATTTTGGTAAGCAAATTATTCGGCATTATTTATTTTGACCCAGACCTCTACCCTTATATCTTCTTTTCCGATCGTGTTGATATCTTCCAGTTCATTTATCTCAAAGTTATCAAGTGTCTTTATTTTGTCTAAAAACATATTGATATCCTTTTTATTCACGACAAAATTAAAGTAATTTGTCCTTCCATCATCATTCATTATCTCTGTCCCTATACTTATTGATCGGGCATTTATTGAATTGATAAGCTTTAATATTTTTTTACTTAAGGTTTTTCTATGGATCGTATGGGTAATAAGTTTATATGACATTTTTTTCTCTATAGCTGCTTTGACCGGAGTTTGTTGTTGCATCCTTTGGGACATCGTATCTGTACGGGATTTTAATATGACAGTTTTTTTATAATTGGGATCACTGCAGCGAGATAAAAAGACCAGACTAAGTATTACCAGTAACGCTGTTATAACCGGGACCTTTACCATCCAGTTGTGTTTGAGGTTGTATAATATATTCCGGAGAAAAGCGAATTTTTCAAGATGGTAAAAGATATACATGTTTATCTGATTATCAAAAACCGGTCGCTCTACCTTTAATACAAGAGCATCTATTGTATTGTGCCATTCATAAAAGATCTTACACTGACTACATCTTGAAAGATGTCTGGCCGCTTTAGCCGCTTCATCTTTTTGGAGTATTCCCAGTCGGAACGAAGGCTCCATGTTCTTTATAAAAAAACATTCTTTTGTCTCTTTTAGCGAAGATTTTTTGGCATCCGGCTTGTTTGTTTTTATTATGTATTTTGCTATTTTGATCCTGCTCTTGTGAAGCATAGAAAGTATTGTCCCCGGTGTTATAGAGAGTATGGTCGCGATCTCGTCTGTTGAAAGTTTATGACGAACATTAAGGCATAGTATTATCCTTTCCAGCGGACTTATGGCTGTAAAAGCATCCTTTATGTCTATGTCCCTAAAATCTCCTGGATTAAATTCCTCTATGTTTACATCGCTGTCCAGCTCCTTAATTGACGGAGTGATTTTTTTAGACAGGTTTTTTGATCTCAAAATTGTTTTAATGGCACAGGAGTATATAAACATGTACAAAGGTAATTTTGATTTCCTTAATCCTCTGAATATTGATACGAATATCCTGGTCAATACCGATTCATTATTTTCCCTGGATGAATTGATCCACGAAAGATTTACCAGATCAAGCAGGTGTATCTGATACTCCTCGACCAATATTGACAGGTTCCTTAAACGATTTTCCACGCGCGCATCATATCACTTGATTTAAATGTATAAAAGGGTTTAAATGTTATTAACAATGGTTAAGGTATGTCTTTTTGCAATAATACTGGCTCTGCTATGCTCCTGCGGGGTTAAAAAGCCACCGCTGCCTCCGCTTAAAGAGAACCAAAAAACAGAGAGGAGTAAGATCCAATGATTAAACTGGAATTTTTTAAGATATGTACAAGCGGCAATGATTTTATAATCATAGATAACAGAAAAAAAATATTTAACATAGATCATCAGGATAACCTGGTAGAGATGCTTTGTGCCAGACATTATGCGATTGGCGCAGATGGGGCTTGTTTTATTGAAGAATCAGAGACTGCTGATTATTCCGTCAGGTTTTTTTCTAAGGATGGCACGGAATCCGATTTTAACGTAAATGGTGCCCGTTCTGCGGTACGTGTTGCCAGCGAAAGGGATATAGCAGGAAACACACAATATATAGAAACAAAGGCCGGTATTGTCAAAAGCGATCTGTCTGACGAACTTGTAAGCATAGAAATGCCTGAATTAAAACAGATTGAAATAAAACATGAACTTGAAATACCTCATAATTTTGAGAGTAAAATGATAGAGGTAAGCTATGTGGATTTTGGTTTTAAGCATATCGTTTTAAAAGTTGAAAAAGTTACTACATTCGACGTAAAAAATATAGGTATGCTTTTAAGTAATCACATGAAATACCAGCCGTCCGGGGTTGATATAACGTTCTATGATTTGATAGACGGACATAACATTAACCTGGTTACATATGAAATAGGCGCCGGAGGATTAGTGAACTCCAGCGGTAACGGAGTTGTTTCCACATTTGCTGTTGTTGATGTTAAGAGAGAAATAAATTCACCGATGATAGCCCATACCTGGGGCGGACTTATGAAAGTAACCAAGAAAGGTTCGACAATAGTTATAGAGGGTGAGGCAAGAATTGCTTATACCGGCTTTATTACGGCGGATATGTTAAACTTTGATATA
>JAPLFT010000092.1 GCA_026390535.1 Pseudomonadota bacterium | reverse complement strand
ACACCAAATCTGGCCGAAGTGAATTTTCATCAGGGCTCATTTGAGGCAAAAAACGAGGCTGCCACAGATGCAATATTATTGGTAAGATCAAATAAATTAATGACGGAAATCAAAGGAAAATTTGATTTTGGAATGAATGTGGATAGGAAAAACAAAACGGCAAAGATCTGGGTAAAAGTCGGACAGGCTAAGGTCACAGACGATAAAGGGAATCAGATGTTGGTAAACGAAAATGAAACAAAAGATTTTTCGACAGAAGAGATACAACAGCCAAAACCTGAAATAAAGCCTGAACCGATACCTGAGCCCGAACCGATGCCGGCACCACCGCCGCCGGTCAAAAAGGTAAAACTCAAGAGGTTAACAACGAATGAGATAAGAAGGATCATCGCAAATCAAAGGCAAAAAATAGATACCTGTTACGCGCGTAGAAGGAGACCCGGCGGAGGAAGAGTCAACATAGCCATAGCAATAAGGAATACCGGACAGGTTATGAGCGCAGATGTAGCAAGTTCAACATTTGGAGACCCGACCCTGGAAAACTGTGTTGCCTTCTGGATGAGAGCGGTTAAATTTCCAAAATTTGACGGTGAGCCCATTAAAGATAACGCCGATATAGTATTCAGATAAAATGAATTCTCACCCGGAAATCAGCAGCTATATAAAACAAAAGAACCCTTCTCGTGTACTGTTGCGTTACTTAACCGCAATACCCGAAGATATCAGGGACAGCGTCAATAAAATACTGAAAATATCCAACCCCAATCCTGCTACGCTGAAACAACTCATAGAGCTGACATCCGATATAAATTCAAAAACCGGTTCAAATCCCCTGGATAATAAAGGAATAATCGAGTTAATAAAAAACTCAGGGATTAAAGATGCTGTAAAAAAGTTAAGGAGAATGCGTATGCCAAAAACAAATAAAATAATATCGGAAATAAACAACGAAATAAAAAACATTGAACTAAAAGTACTTAAAATAGATTTTGATCAAAGCTTTGAATCCCGCGGACTTACTCTTTCTGCGGATATATCTTCTTTAAAGGATGCTGAACTATTAAAAGAGGAACTGAACGATATTACGGCATCAGGTGTCCTAGAGAGAATAATAAAAAAATATAAAATGGGAGATTGATATCTTGAAAATAATTTACAAGGAAAATAAGGGGGGTTTCATAAAACCGTGTCCCTGCAGTCCCGGAAGACTTGGATGCGATTATTATATAATAGCGCCGGGGACCGGATGTCCGTTCAATTGTTCCTATTGCTTCCTGAATTTTTATTCCAAGTCAAAAGACATAATACTCTACTCAAATACCGATAAAATGTATCGTGAATTTGTCGCTTTTATAGATAATAAAAAAAATAAGCCCTTAAGATTTGGAACCGGAGAATTTATAGATTCACTTGCTGTAAAAGAACTCGATAGTGTAAATCTTGAACTGGCAAAAATAATAAAACAACGCCCCAATATCGTTATAGAATTTAAGACAAAATCAAGTAATATAGACACCTTTCTTAAAATACCCGCTCAGGATAACATAATCCTTTCATGGTCGTTAAACCCGCAATGGATAATAAATGAGGAAGAAAAAGGTACTGCAAGCCTTGAAGAGCGGCTTTACGCGGCAAAAGAGATTGTAGCACACGGCTATTCAATAGCGCTTCACCTTGATCCGATATTTATGACAGAAAACACCCTGGATGATTATCTTGAACTTGTAGACAAGACATTCTCGATCATCCCCGCAAAATCCGTAAAATGGCTCAGTATGGGTGGATTTAGGTATGTAGAGGATTTAAAACTCGCAATACTTGAAAATAACAACGGGAAAAAATGGTTTTTGGGTGAAGAATATATAAAATGTGAAGACGGCAAATTCAGATATCCAAAATTTTTGAGGCTTAAATTCTACAACCGCATAGGCGAAAAAATTAAACAAAAAGGAGCTATAAAAACTTACTTGTGTATGGAGGGAGCCCAACTCTGGAAAGATATTTCATGGGGAGACTATTCTGTTCTTACAAATTTACATCCTTTAGAGATTGGCAAGAGCTACGGTAGCATTACAGGTTACTGAATCCATGTTCTGTTTGCAAACAACTTCCGGATCGCTTTCCGTGTTTCTGGAAAACTTATAATGTTCACCCTTGTTCATTTTCTTTTCATTTGAATTTGATGATGTATTAAAAATGAATTTAGCCGGCATACCGGAGAAAACAAGCTTTGTAGCACTTACGTTCTCATCTACACGCACGATCTTTCTAATAGAAACCGTCTGGTTATCTGCCATTATCGCTCCGTTAGAGCTGTAAGAATCATCTTTGTTTACACTACATGTAAGTGTAAGATTCTTTAGATTAATGCACATGGAACAATACTTAGAGTATTTTGGGCATGTATAAAATTTTTGATCCAATTCAAGTTTATTGGTACCCATTGAAGAAATAACAGATTCTTTAAATAGAATGTAGGCTTTTAGGTTATCAGCGTTTAAAACAAAACTGGCTTTTACCAAATTAAATTTTCTAAGATCAGAAAGAACGAACCATCTTCTCAGATCCTCTATATCTTTTCCGCTCTCACGCAGTTGACTTAATGTCTCTTTTCTTGCAGGAGAATTACTGGAGCAAGAAAGAACTCCCGTCAATCCTATGACTAAAGAGATAAAGATCAAACCCTGTTTAAAACCAATTAAAGTAATCATCAGCTTCTCTCCTTTTCCCCGATAGATGCTTTCAAAAATCCAGATACAGAAGAAGCAGAACAAATCACTTAATTTTGTAATATATCGCTATTGTTATTCTATTATTTCCTCGACAAAAAGTAAAGGTTTATTGTTAAAATTTTACGTCATTTATCGGGATAAAAAAGTCAGAAGTCGGTCCCTCTGTTTTTCCCAAAAAGCCCAACACGCCTGTAAAGGCCAGGATTAAAGAATCAAACAGTTTTATATTATTAACGAGTATATCCATATCATTGTCATATATAAATACCGATGCCTTATCTTCCATTTTCCTTATAAACACTGACCTTATCCTCTTACCATTGATTATGTCCCTGTACTCTTTCAGATAACTTGAAGAAAGTCCAAGAGAAGGAAGTAGTCTGAATATTCCGGCTGCAGGATACGTTTCTTTAAATATCGTCCCTGGCATCATCTTTTTAATGTGTATAATTCTGGAGGTGAGTTGGGCAATATTAGAACCCATAGCCTCGTGCGGCGGTACAATTTCAGGCACAGTTTTTCTTATCCAGATATCCTGAAGACGTTGTGTGTAAGGCGTAAATTTTCTGATATTTTTTCTTTCCCGTCTAAGCTCGTCGTAAAGCTCCATAATTTGCACTGTCTCCGGCATAGTGCAAAGATCCTTACCTTCACATTTTTGTATGTTACATCCAAAACACGGT
>JAPLFT010000126.1 GCA_026390535.1 Pseudomonadota bacterium | reverse complement strand
GGCGGAGGAGGAGGCGGAGGTTTTGGTGGCGGAGGATCATCCGGCGGATGGTAATGTGTATTTTTAAGGAGACTATAATATGAAATGTAACAATATATTTAATCAGGATGATCTGCTGGATATAGAAAAGGAGGTTGCATCCATAGAGCGGGTGACTTCCGGAGAAATCGTGCCTGTTATAGCCAATAGGAGCAGTAAATATAGAACAGCTGAGATCATTGCGGCAATAATATTTGGTTATATATTCGTGTTTGCGGCATCAGAAATAAACAAATCGGTATTCTGGAATAATTCCCTTAGTATATTTCAATTCATCCTCATAGATTTTACGGGAATAATACTGGCTTTCCTTTTATTCAGGATAGCCGTTATTAAAAGACTTATAATATCAAAGAGAGCTATGATTCATAAAGTCCATGATGCAGCTTTTTCCACTTTTTATCAGCAGGGTGTACACAAAACAAAGAATAAGACCGGTATATTGATATATATATCGCTGTTTGAGAGAAAAGTTGTTGTCCTTGGTGATGAGGGGATACATGCCAAGGTGAAGGATTCCGATTGGAACGATGTTATTAATATAATCGTAAAGGGAATAAATGATGAACATTTGAAGAAGGGAATAATAGACGGTATAGAATCCTGCAGAAAATTGCTTCAGACACATTTTCCTGTTCTTGCCGATGATATTAATGAACTGGATAATAGATTAATAATTATAAAAAATTGAGAGGCTGAATGAATAAACTTGCTGTTATAGCTATAGGTGGTAATTCTCTTATAAAAGACAGGAGTAGAATAGCCGTTAAAGATCATTACAATGCATGTCTTGAAACCGCACATAATATATCTGAACTGATAGCACAGGGATATAAAGTGGTGCTTACACATGGTAACGGTCCCCAGGTGGGCTTTGTACTCAGACGCTGTGAAATTGCCAGGCATGAGTTACCGATGCTTCCATTGGATTCCTGTGTTTCAAATACACAGGGCGGTATTGGCTATCTTCTTCAGCTTGCCTTTGATAATGTGTTTAGGGAAATTGGCATAAAGAAAACGGTTGCAACAATAATCACCCAGGTCGTAGTTTCCAAAGATGATCCTGCGTTTAAAAATCCATCTAAGCCCATCGGGAATTTTATGGAGGCCAGAGAGGCCGTATTACATCAAAGGGAAGACGGATGGCAGATAATTGAGGATTCTGGCAGAGGATACAGACGAGTAGTACCTTCCCCAATGCCTAAAGAGATAATAGAAATAGAAGCTATAAAGGCACTTCTTGAAAAAGATATTTTAGTGATAGCAGTGGGTGGCGGAGGTATTCCCGTGTGCAAAGATGAGAACGGAATACTAAAGGGAGTAGAAGCTGTTGTGGACAAGGATTATGCATCGTGTCTGCTTGCAAAAGAACTCAAGGCTGATTACTTTGTTGTTTCAACTGCCGTGGAGAAGGTGAGCATAAATTTTAAAAAACCGGGCGAAAAAAAATTGGATAGTATGACCGTTAATGAGGCGCAAAAATATATATCGGAAGGCCATTTTGCAGCGGGGAGTATGCTTCCAAAGATAAAGGCAGTTATTGATTTTGTAAGAACCACGAACAATATAGGGATTATTACAGATCCAGAAAATATTTCAAACGCTATACTTAAAAAAAGTGGGACACGTATTATTTTATAAATCTGAAAATAAAAGGATACTTATAGTAAATCCCGTTGCCGCATTTAACCGCAGCGACTATAGGAGCTATGATCATAAATAATGCCAGAGGCACGACCAGAATAAATCCTATTATTATTATACAGAGTATGGCCACAAAAATACCGACTATAAAAATATTTATAATAAAATTTATTACTTCCTTGCCCTGATCATCAATGTAGGGTGATTCATTTTTCTTTAATGCCCATATAACTACCGGGATGAGTAATCCTACAAAGGGGATGAGAATACCCGCAAGTATGCTGAGATGCATAATTACCGCAAGATTCTTTTCTTCAGTGCTTACATCCTTATTCTTTATGTATTGGGGGTCACTTCCAAAATAGTTTTCCATACCGTTTAAAATGATGTATTTTGGGCTCTATGTCAATCAGGAATGTTTTGGTCAATGTCATTATCCCAACCTATAACAGAGGGCATCTCCTTGATAGGTCTATTAAATCCGTATTGGATCAAAGTTATAAAAATATTGAACTTATAGTTATTGATGATGGCTCCATAGATAATACCAGGTCCCTGGTGGAGGAGTTTACTAAAAAGGATAAAAGGGTGAAATATTTTTATATAGATAATTCCGGGGTTTCCAGTGCAAGAAATCACGGAATAAACAATTCAAATGGAGAACTTCTCGCTTTTCTTGATTCGGACGACGAATGGTTACCGGAAAAGCTGAAAAAACAGGTGGATCTTTATATCAAAGAACCATATCAACTATGCCACAGCGATGAAATATGGATAAGGAACGGTATAAGAATAAACCAGATGAAGAAACATGAAAAAAGTGGAGGGGATATCTTCCTTAAATGCCTTCCTTTGTGTTGTATTTCTCCTTCGGCAGCTATTGTTACAAGAGGACTTATAGATGAGGTTGGGATGTTTGATGAGGATCTTGAGATCTGCGAGGATTATGATCTTTGGCTCAGGGTCACGGCACGTTATCCGGTATCTTTTATAGATGAACCGCTGATAATAAAATATGGTGGACATAAAGATCAGCTCTCCAATCGTTCCTGGGGTAATGATACCTACAGGGTTAGGGCATTACAAAAAATAATAAAATCCGGAACTATATCAGGAGAGAAATTATCAACAGCTATTGAAATGTTAAAAACCAAATGCGAAATACTGGCAAAAGGATTCAAGAAACACGGTAACCTTGAACAGGCTCAATATTACGATAAGCTATCATTGTACAATTAGAAAATAAGTTTTAAAAAATTATGAAAACACTGCGCGTTCTCACCTTGCTATGAATTTAGCGAATGAGCGTACATATAGAAATAGTCCTCACATTCGCTAAATTCAAGCAAGGACCGAGAAATGCTCGTAAAGTTTTATAATTTTTAAAAACTTATTTTCTAATTGTACGAAGATAACTTTTGTTCCAGCACGTTTAATTGTACGACGCCAGATATCCTCTGTGCCTCTTTTCCATCCTTGAATATTATCATCGTTGGGATGCCTGTTATGCCGAATTCCTGTGCAAGGCTTGGGTTTTCATCCACATTAACCTTTGCGACCTTTATCTTTGTCTGTTTTGTCGCGTATTCTTCTAATATAGGCCCCATCATTCTGCATGGTCCGCACCATGGTGCCCAAAAATCCACAAGATAGACACCATTTGATTTTTTTACTTTCTGTTCAAAGTCAGTTGCTGTGAGTTGTAATACTGTTCCCATCTTTACCTCCAAGATTGTATTTTATATAAATTATTTTTTAGATTTATCTCCAACACACTTATTGAGGAAATTTTCCATCTTTTCATAGAAATCAAATCTGTTCTCTTCATTTTGGAATCCGTGCCCCTCATTATCCTTAACAAGATATTGGACATTTATACCACGTTTTTTTAGTGCATCTACTATTTGATTTGATTCATTGATGTTTACCCTTGGATCCTTAGCTCCCTGAGCGACAAAGAGAGGTACCTTTATGTTATCAACATGAAATACGGGGGACGCCTTTTTTAATAATTCCACATCTTTTTCCGGGTTCCCTACCATTTCATACATAGTTTCAAGATACGGTTTCCAGTATGGCGGTATCGTTTTCATAAATGTGAAAAGATTTGATACCCCGACATAATCAACACCGCATGCGTAAACATCAGGAGTAAAAGTTAATCCCGCAAGTACCGCATATCCTCCATAACTACCGCCGTATATGGCTACCTTTTTTGGATCGGCTATCTTCTGATCTATCAGCCATTTTACACCGTCAGTTATATCGTCCTGCATCTTTTGTCCCCACTGTTTAAAAGATGCTTTCCAGAATTCCCTGCCGTAACCTACGGAGCCTCTATAATTTACCTGTAATACCGCGTAGCCTCTGTTTGCAAGAAACTGGACTTCAGGATCAAAACCCCAATTATCCCTTGCCCACGGCCCACCATGGGGATTTACGACCACAGAAATATCCTTGGTTTTTTTGCCTACAGGGAGGGTCAGATATCCGTTTATGGTCAAACCATCTCTGGACTTATATTGAATGGGTTTCATATTGGCCATGTACTTTGGATTTATCCAGGGATTCACATTAGCCAGTTTAACAAGTTTTTTTGTTTTTATATTATATAAAAAAAATGCTCCTAGATCTTTATCGCTGGATGTCCTTACTATGTAGATATCTTCATTTTTATTATAGGATACTAAATTTACCTCTATGCCTGGTAATTTTGATTCCAGGTCGCTGAATATTTTTTTGATCTGATCATCAAAAAAATCCCTTTCAAGTTTCCATGTGTAGTAAGTGGCTGTTAAAAGTACCTTTCTCTTTTTTGAGTAATGAAGGCCGGAAACGTCCACATCAGGATTTTTAGCAAGTATTTTTAATTCTTTATTTTTGGACAGATCATATTCTACAATAACGGATTTATCTCTATCAACATTGGTGGATGCATAGATGTTCTTATTGTCAAAAGTGAAAAACAGAGGTGAAAAATTCACTTTAAAATCCGTGGTAATAAGTTCCTAAAATTTCTCATTCACGGAATTCCTATAGAATATAGTCGAAATAACGCCATCCGTAGAAATTGCCATCCTTATCTTTCCGTCGTGGTCGGTCATCCAATCTGTTATATTGCCCGGATTCTGGACGAGCAGTTTTAATTCCCCTGTTTTTATATTCAGTCTGTAAACATCAAAAACCTCTTTTACCCGCTGGTTCATGGTTATAAGGATTTCATCATCGGAAATGTCCTCAAGGTCATCCAATATTCCGGATCTTACTCCCTTGAATGGCGTCAGGCTTTTTAATACTTTCGTTTTTATATTTACAGAGAATATCTGAAAATTCTCGTCTCCGGCAAAATCCCTGCTGTATATTATATCCGAATTGCCCTTCCAGAAATAACCGGTAATGTCTCTATCAATAACCGAGGTAAGTCTTTTCGGCTTCGATTTCATGTCTATAGATTGGACAAATATGTTCAAAC